>NZ_JBXUOV010000005.1:0-83713 GCF_057196585.1 Micromonospora sp. ATLC20 | reverse complement strand
CGTGGCGCGCCGCGTACGCCGAACTGAGCCACTGGGTGCCCTGGCCCGGCGGCGCCGGGCTGCACCTCGACCTGGACCTGCGCACCTGGGCGCCGTGGCCGGACGCGCCGCGCACCGACGGCGCGGCCAACATCCTCGCGCTGGCCCACCAGATGTGCGACCTGGCCGGGCAGGTGCGCGCGGCTGCCGTCCCCGGCGACCCGTGGCGGTTGTCGCTCGCCGCGTTCCACAGCGGGTTCGAGGAGGTACGCGCCGCCGGCGGGGTGCCCTCGGCGGCGGTCCCGTACGTCGACGAGGCCGGCCGGTACGCCGCCTACTACGGACGGCAGGACGGCTTCGCCGAGACCGGCCCACCCAGCGGCGAGGGCGAGCGCCGGCAGCCCAAGGCGGTCCCCGCCGGGTACGTCCGCCTGGTGGTACGGGCCGGCTCGGTGTGCCCGCAGGTACCCCCGGCCGCTGTCGCCGCGCAGCTGATGGCCTCCTCCGGTTTCGATCCGAACCTGCTCGGCGACGGTGGCCGAAAGGGCATCGCCCAGTTCCGGCCCGAGCTGTGGCGTGCGTACGGCCCGTCCGGCGCCTCGCCGTGGGACCCGCAGGCAGCGGTACCGGCGGTCGGCGCCACGCTCTGCTCCCTGCGGCGGGAACTGGCCGCGCTCGACGGCGACCCGGACCTGCTGGCGCTGGCGGCGTACCGCGACGGGACCGACGCCGTGCGGCACACCGGCGGCGACTTCGACGCCGGGACGCAGGCGTTCCTGCGCACGGTCCGGGAGTTCACCGACTTCTACGCCCTCGACGGCCGGCTGCGGGGCACGCCGGCGAGTTCCGGCACCCCGTCGCCCGGCACGCGGACGCCGAAGCCGCCGGCGTCGTCGGCCGCGCGCCCGTCCACGTCGTCGCCGGCGGCGGGCACGTCGAAGAAGCCGGATGAGCCGGCCGCGCCGGTCCGCCCGGCCGGCGCGAAGCAACTCGTCGGCAAGGAGACCGGTCTGTGCGCCAGCGGCGGCAGCGGGGACGGCGTACGCGTCGTGCTGCGGGCCTGCCGGGAGGAGCGCTCCCAGTGGTGGACGTTCGCGTCCGACGGCAGCGTCCGGGTCGAGGGCGGCCTCTGCCTGGACGTGGCCTGGGGCGAGAAGCGCGACGGCGTACCGGTGCAGACGGCGTGGTGCAGCGGCAATCCGGCGCAGAAGTGGGAGTGGATCGAGAGCCAGGGCCGGCGGTCGCTGTTCAACCGGGCCACCGACCGCTGCCTGGACGTCGACGGGCACGCCGCGGGCGCACCGCTGAACGCCTGGACCTGCGTGTTCAACGTGAAGCAGACCTGGTCGCTGCGCTAGCCGAGCGACCAGGCCCGCCGGCCGGGCCGGATCAGGGAGTCGAGCCGATGACCAGCCCGAACGCCCCGCAGCAGGCCAGACCGACCACCGGCAGCAGGACCAGCATGACGCTGTAGTTGGACCACAGGCCGAACCGGGTGACGTCGGTGCCGTAGCCGTCGTACACCCGGTTGCGCCACCCGCCGAAGCGGAACGCGAGGTGGTGCGCGGCCCCCGGCTGCACCGCGAGCGTCGTGGTGACGAGCGGAACGCCCATGAAGTCGGTGTACCTGACGTCGTGCGCGCCGGCCGGCACCGCGACGTGCCACGTCCCCTCGCCGGGGATCGCGACCACCTGGCGGTTGATCTTGAAGCGGCTGGTCACCGGCACCGGGATCAGGTACGGCCCGCGGTTCACCGAGACGACGAGCACCCCGCAGCCGGGCGGCGGGGTGATCGGGTGCGGGTAGGCGATCAGCGGGCTGACGCCGCCGGGCATCGGTGGGTACGGCTGCGAGGGGAGGTAGGACACGGCTGGATTCTGGCACGGCCGCGCCAACCGTCGATGTCCCCGGTCAGCCGGCGCCGGGCACTCCGGCGCCGGCGAGCAGCCGCTGTCGCATGAGGAACTTGCGGACCTTTCCGGTCGGCCCGGTGACCACGTCGTCGTCGGGGACAGTCACCACCCGCCGCAGCGTCGCGGCCACCGCCGGCCCCAGCGCGGCCCGGACCCGTTCGGTACGGTCGTGCGCCGGATCGGCGTCGGCGGCGAGCAGGAGCAGCACGTCGGTGACGGTCGTGCCGTCCTCCCCCGCCGCCGCGAGGACGGTGCAGTCGCGGACGTCCGGGCAGTGCCGGAGGATGCGCTCCTCGGACAGCGCGGTGTACAGCCAGGTGCCGCCGCCCAGGTCGACCGCGTCACTGGCCCGGTCGACGTGGTGGTAGTCGCCGGCCGCGTCGCGGTACATCAGGTCGCCGGTCAGGTAGTAGCCGCCCAGCCGGGTGCGGTACGTGGTGACCGAGTCGTTCCAGTAGCCGAGCGCCAGCGTCGGCGACTTGAGGCCGACGTGCCCCACCTGCCCCGGCGGGACCTCCTCGCCGGTGTCCACGTCGAGCAGGGCGATCTCGGCGAACGGGTACGGCTTGCCGACGCAGCGGTCGTAGCGGTCGCTGCCGAGCCGGTGGGTGATCCGGAACGCGCCGTGTCCCATCTCGGTGGAGCCGAGCATGTCGACGAACTTGGAGCCGGGGACGTCGACCATGCCGTCGCGGGTGTACGCGGGATGGCTGCCGACCGCGACCAGCCGGCGTACGTGCGCCTCGTGCGCGCAGTCACCGGTGTTGAACCAGTTGCGCACCGAGCTGAGGTCGCGGGTGGTGAGGTCGACCCGGGCCAACTCGGACCAGGTCACCGCGAAGCCGAACACGCCGGTGGGGCGCCACCGTTCGATCGCGGAAAGGATCGTCTCGGCGCTGCGCGCGAACGGGCCGCCCTGCGCGGACAGGCACAGCAGCTGGTAGCCGTTGCAGAGCGCCTGGTTGAGCGTGATGATGCCGGCGGCGTGCGCGGCCGGCAGCGCGGACATCTCCCGCACCTCGCCGGACGGCCGGGACTCGGTGAGCCGGACCGCGCGGATCGCGGCGAACAGCCCGTGGTGCGAGTGGACGATCGCGGCGGGCACCCGGGTGGTGCCCGAGGAGTGGGTGATGACCACCGGTTCCTGCGGGTGGTGCCGGTGGTGCGGCGGCGCCTGCGCCGGGTCGCCGGTGCCGGTCTGCGCCGCGTCGCCGAGGATCGGCGCGCCGAGGTCGTGCTCGGCCAGGGCGGCGTGGTCGGCGTCGACCACCACCCCGGCCCCGCGCAGCCGCCTGACGAACTCGGCCGCCAGTTCGACCGGCATGTTTCCGTTCATCAGCGCCGGGATCGCGCCGAGCCAGGTCAGCGCCAGGAAGTTGAGGAACACGTCGGGCGCGGAGGTCACGTACACCGCGACCGGGTCGGCCCGGCCGACGCCGCGCGCCCGGAACCAGGCGGCCCGGGCCGCGACCCGCTCGGTGAGCGTGGCGAGCGACAGCGGCGTCCAGGCGGGGATGCCGTCGACGTCGGCGTCGAACGTCACCCGGGGCATGTCCATGTCGGCGCCGTGCTCGGCCAGCCGGAGCAGCACGTTGCCCGCGCCCAGCTCCATGTCGGCCGCCAGCGTCGCCCGGAAGTTGTCGGCACCCAACGAGTGGCCTCCTCAGCTGACACGCGTCACGGCCGCGCCCCGTACCGGCCGCCGAGCGGGGACACGATCAGGCTAGAGCGCCCGCCACGCTGAGACAATGGTCGATGCACGGACGGTCAGGAGACCTCGCGGTTGAACAGGTGCGACGACCAGAACAGACTGGCGGCGGCCAGCCCGGACATGATGAGCGCGCCCTGCCACACCACGGTCTGGGTGATCTGGCCGGCGAACAGCGCGCGCATGCCGTCGGTGGCCCAGGCGAACGGGTTCCACACCGCGACCCGCTGGATCCACATCGGCGCCAGCACGAGCGGGATGAGCACGCCGGCGAGCAGCGACACCGGCTGGCCGACGGTGTTCACCAGCACGCCGAGGCTGTTCTCGTTACGCACCAGCAGCGCGATGTCGTACGAGATCGACGTGCTGAGCAGCACCATCACCGACAGCAGCGCGTACGACACCAGCAGGTTCGCCAGGTGCACCCGCAGGCCGAACGGCAGCGCCACCAGCGTGACCACCACCGCCTGCACCACGTTGAGGCACACGTGCATCAGCGCCCGGCCCAGCAGCAGGCCGGTCCGGCTCACCGGCGTCACCCGGCACCTGTCGATGATGCCCGCGCGCAGCGCGCTGAGAAGCCCGTACCCGGCGAACAGGCCGCCGAACAGGCCCATCGCCACGAACAGGCCGGGTACGTAGATGCGGTACGCATCGGCGTACGACGCGGCGCCCCGGTCGACCATCACCACCTTGAGGAACGGTGCGAACAGGATCAGGTAGGTGATCGGCTGGGCCAGGCTGAACGCGACCATCACCGGGTTGCGCACCATCAGGCCGGCCTCCTGCTGGAAGATCAGCCAGGTGTCGCGGACGAGCTTCACGCCGTACTCCTCTCGGCGTCCGGTCACTCGGCGAGCGACCGGCCGGTCTTGGCCAGGAACACGTCGTCGAGGCTGGGCCGGCGGGCCTCGATCGCGCCGGGCTCGATGCCCCTGTCGTAGAGCGCCCGCATGATCTGCGGGATGGCGGTGGCGGCGCTGTCCACGTAGAGCCGCAGTGTGCCGTCGACCGGCTCGGCCGCGTGCACGTACGGCGCCTCGGCCAGCAGCTTCGTCGCGGCCGGCAGGTCGCCGCCGGCCCGGTCCGCGACGTCGGCGGTGGCGAAGTCGATGGCGACCACGTCGCCGGAGATCTCGCGTTTGAGCGCCGACGGGGTGCCCTCGGCCACGATCCGCCCGGCGTCGATGATCGAGACCCGGTCGCAGAGGCTGTCGGCCTCGTCCAGGTAGTGCGTGGTGAGGAAGATGGTCATGCCCTCCTCGCGCAGCCGTCGTACCTCCTGCCACATCCGGACCCGGCTGGGCGGGTCGAGCCCGGCGGTGGGCTCGTCCAGGAACATGACCTGCGGCGAGTGGATGACACCCAGCGCGACGTCGAGGCGGCGGCGCTGCCCGCCCGAGTACGTCTTGATCTTGCGGTCGGCGAAGTCGTCGAGCTGGAACGCGCGGATCGCGCCGACGGCCAGGTCCTGCGCCACCGACTTGGACAGCCCGTGCATGCGGGCCTGGAGCACCAGGTCACGCCGGGCGGTGGAGTCGTCGTAGGTGCCGCTGGCCTGCGCCACGAAGCCGATCCGCCGCCGGACCTGCGCGGGCGCGCGCAGCAGGTCGACCCCGGCGATGGTGGCCGCTCCCCCGCTGGGCCGGATCAGCGTGGCGAGCATCCGCAGCGTGGTGGACTTCCCGGCGCCGTTCGGGCCGAGGAACCCGACGATCTCGCCGCGCCGTACCGCGAAGTCGACGCCGCGCACGGCGTCGACTGTGGTGGCGCCGCGCCCGCGTCCGACCCGGAAGGACTTGCGTAGGCCGGTGGCCTCGATCATCGAGCCTCCTCGTGCGGCACGACGCCGGCGCGGGTGCGTCAGGTCAGGCTAGTTCCGCGCCGACGGTTGGACAACGGTCGATGCGTCAGGCGTCGGGAGCCGTCCGTGCCAACGCGGCGAGGTGCGCCGCCGCCGCCCGCGCGCCGCCGGCCGTCGCGAACGACTCACCGACCCGGCGCGCCCCGGCCCGGTACGCCGGCTCGTCGAGCACCGCGCTCAGCGCGGCGGTCAGCTCCGCCGGTGTCGCCGAGTGAAAGGCGACCTCCAGGCCGGCGCCGGCCCGCCGCACCTGACGCGCGACCGCCGGGTGGTCGTGCCGGATCGGCGCGACCACCACCGGTACGCCGTGGGCCAGCGCCTCGGACACGGTGCCCAGTCCGCCGTGGGACACCAGCGCGTCGAGCCGGGGCATCAGCTCCAGCACCGGCACCCGGGACGCGACCAGCACGTGCGGCGGCGGGTCGGGCACCAGGCCCGGCCCGGCCGTGAGGATCACCTGGACCCGGCCGGCGAGCGGCGCGGTCGCCGCCGTCATCCGCCGGAAGAAGTCGGCGGCGAGGTGCTCGGCCATCGTGCCGACGGTGACCAGCACGTGCCGGCGGCCGGGATCCCACGCCTCCCAGGCGAACGGGGGCGCGTTCGGCCGCCGTCCCAGTGCCGGCCCGGTGAGCACGCAGCCCGGCGGCAGCGGCGCCGGGCCGGTCAGCGCCGTCGTGGTCAGCCCGATCACGAGGTACGGCGAGAAGCGCAGGTCGATCGTCTCGTCCACGGGTACGTCGGTCATCGCCCACACCCGGCGGACCTGGGCGCGTGCCCAGTCGGTGAACTCGGGCATCTCCCCGGTGGGCGGCGTCAGCTCCAGCATGCCGACGCAGAACGTCGCCCACGGCAGCCCGCGGCGGTGCGCGGCGAGCGCGCCGGCCAGTGCGTACTGGTCGGCCACCACCACGTCCGGCTCGTACCGCTCGACCGCCGCGTCGGCGGCGTCGCGGATGAACCGGTTGGCCGGCAGCACGTGCCCCTCCCAGAGGCTGCGCACCGAAGCCGCCCCGGACGCGCCGTCGGGCCGGTAGTAGCGCTTGCCGGTCGGGAACAGCACGGCGTCCGGGCCGACCAGCGGGCGCAGGTCGCTGCGCGGCCCGACCCAGGCCACCTCGTGCCCGGCCGCCTCCAGCGCCTGGGCGATGGCGACCGGTGCGTGCAGATGGGACTCCACCGGCAGCACGACGAACAGGAAGCGAGCCACGTCGATATGATCGCACGCGCGTTGACATCCACCTGTGTCACTGATCTGATCCGTGTCGTGACGGTACGCGTATGACGGCGATCGACGCCGTCTCGGTGTTCCTGCCGCAGCGCCGGGTGCCGGTCGAGAGCCTGGCCGTGCCGCTGGGCCTGACCGACATGCAGGTCCGCCTGTTCGGCCGCTTCCACGGCCTGACCGAGGTCCGCCGCGATCCCGCGCTGTCCCTGACCGACCTGCTGCTGCGCGCGGCGGGCGGCCTCACCGCGCTGCCCACGCTGCGGCAGCGGGTGCGGTTCGTGGTGTACGGGCGGGCGTTCCCGGTGGTCACCCCCTATCCGGTCAACCCGCTGCACGAGGTGTGCCGCACGCTCGGGCTGAGCCACGCGCTCGCGTTCACGCTCACCCAGCAGTCCTGCGCGAGCGCGCTCGCCGCGATCGACGTGGCCGGGCGGCTGCTCGCGTCCGAACCGGACACGCCGGACGGCCCGCCGCTCGCGCTGGTGCTCACCGGGGAGAAGGCGTTCACCCGCGACGCCCAGTTCATCCCGGAGACGTCGGTGTTCAGCGAGGGCTCCTCGGCCTGCCTGCTCAGCGCCGGTGGCGGCCGGGACCGGCTGCTCGCGTACGCCTGCCACCAGCGGGGCGAGTTCGACGTGGCAGGCGGCGAGTCCCCGGCGCGGTTCCAGCGGGCGTACCGGCCGGCGCTGGCCGAGGTGATCGGCCGCGCGCTGGACCGGGCCGGGACGGCGCTGTCCGAGCTGCGGCTGGTGCTGCCGCACAACGTGAACCTGATGACCTGGAAGCGGCTGTGCCGGCTGATCGGGCTGCCGCTGGACCGGGTGCTGCTGGACAACGTGACCGAGACCGGTCACGTGTTCTGCGCCGACGCGTTCGTCAACTACCGCACCGCCCGGCAACGCGACCTGCTCCGGCCGGGTGACCGCTACCTGGTCGCGGCGGTCGGTGCCGGGGACGGCGCGACGTTCGCCGCCATGGTGTTCGAGCACTGAGCGGCGGTGGTCACCGTGGAGAGCGGACTCCGCCTGCTGCGGGCCGCCCGTCAGACGGTCACCGGCCCGGCCGCGCTGCTCGGCGATCCCGTGCTGCGCGAGCGCACCGCCGGCTACCTGACGGACCTGACCGGGCCGTACGGGCTGCGCGTGCCGGACGGCCTGTTCGACGCGCCGTCGGAGGCGCTCGGACAGTCCTACGGGGAGATGGCCGCCGAGCTGATCCCGGCGCTCGTGCCGCCGGACGAGCCGGTGGACCTGCTGGTGCTGGCGTTCGCCGTGCACGACATGCTGCCCGGCCGGGCCACCGCGGCGTACCTCAGTCACGTGTGCCCGGGCACGCCGATGTCGTTCGCGCTCTGCGACCAGGGTTCGGCGGCGGCGTTCACCGGGCTGCGGATCGCCCGCGACTACGGCTGCCGCCGCGCCCTGCTGGTCACCGTGGAGCAGTCGGTCCTGCCGTACGACGCGACGGTGCCCGTACCGGCCCGCCACCGGGCGGTGGCCATGCTCTACGGCACCGGCACCGGCACCGGCACCGGCACCGGCACCGGCACCAGCGGCAGTCGCGACGCGCGCGGGGTGCGGGTGACCGCGCTGCGCCAGCACGCGAACGTCGGCGCGAGCGACGTGGCCGCGCTCGCGGCGGCCGAGGTGCGCGAGCTGACGGCCGGGCGTACCGATGTCGCGGTCGTGCTCGGCGCTGACCTCGCGGCCGTGTGGCCCGGCCCCGGCGGCGGCGCGGTGACCACCGGTCCGGAGCGGCAGCCGTCCACCGGGGTCTGGTGGGCGCTGCTGGACCGTCTCGCCGGGGACGCGGCGCGTCCCCGGCCGGTGGTGGTGGCCGACTACGAGCCCGGCCTGGGCTACCTGAGCGTGGCCGCGCTGGCACCGGCGGGCCGGTCAGAGCCCGTCGGCGAGCGCGGCGCGGACGAACGCGCACAGCCGCTCGTTCGCCTCCGGAGCGCCGACGGTGATCCGGACCCCGGCGCCTGGTAGCGCCATCACCAGGATGCCCGCCTCCCGGGCCCGCTCGGCGAACGGCACGGCCCGCTCCCCCAGCGGCAGCCACACGAAGTTGGCCTCGCTGGACGCGACCGTGAGCCCGAGGCCGCGCAGCGCGCCGATCAGGCGGGTACGCGCCGCCACCAGGTCGGTGCACCGCCGGGTCAGTTCGGCGCCCACCTCCGGTGTCAGGCTCGCCACCGCGGCCGCCTGGGCGAGCGCGGAGGGGAAGAACACCGCCCCGGTGAGCGCGGCGGCCCGGGTGAGCCGGGGCGGCACCACGGCGTACCCGACGCGCAGCGCGGCCAGGCCGTACGCCTTGGAGAACGTGCGCAGCACGCAGACGTTGTCGTACGCGCGGTACAGGTCCATCCCGTCCGGTGAGCGCGGGTCGGTGACGAACTCGCGGTACGCCTCGTCCACGATCACCGGCACGTCGGCCGGGACGCGGTCCAGGAACGCCTCGACGTCGTCGCGGCGCAGCGCCGTACCGGTCGGGTTGTTGGGGTTGCACAGCAGCACGCACCGGGTCCGGTCGGTGACCGCGTCCGCCATCGCCGGCAGGTCGTGGTCGTACCCGTCCATCGGGACCGGCACCGCGCGGGCGCCGGCGTTGCCGATGATCAGCGGGTAGCCCTCGAACGACAGGGCCGGGTGGACGACGTCCGGGCGCGGCCCGAGGGACTGCACGAGGTGCTGGCACAGCCCGGCCGAGCCGGGGCCGACGAGGATCGCCTCGGGGCCGACACCGAGCCGCGCCGACAGCGCCGCCACGAGCGCCGACGACGTGCGGTCCGGATAGCGCTGGAGCGTCGCGGCGGCGTCGGCGACCACCCGCCGGATCCCTGGTAGCGGCGGGTAGGGCGTCTCGTTCATGGACAGGTCGGCCGGGGGTTGCGTCCCGACGGCGGTGGCAGGCGTCATCATCGCTCACTTTCCGACGGGACCGGTGGGGACGGGGTGTGCGCGTGCCGGTCGGCCAGCAGCCCCAGTTGGTAGAGCCGGTCGACGGCGGACAGCGGCCGCACGTCGGTGCCGGAGAGGTTGCCGGCGGTGAGCCCGAGCAGCCGGGGGTTGGCGGCGGTGCGGCGCATCATCCGCGCGCCGAGCAGCTTCGGCAGTCCGGACACGGCGGTGATCATGCGGGAGGCGTTGTGGCTGACGGTGGCGACGTGGTCGAGCCGGCGCCGCCGGGCCGACTCGAAGGCCCGCAGTGCCCGGTCCACGGCGGCCGGTTCCGGCGCGCCGCCCTCGGCGGCCAGGCAGGCGGCGAGCGTCTCGGCGTCACCGAGGGAGCTGTTGACGCCCTGGGCCGCCATCGGGTGCACCGCGTGGGCGGCCTCACCGGCGAGCGCGAGCCCCGGTACGGCCAGGCGCGCGCTGCGCAGCCGGTAGACGGCGAGCAACTGGCGCCGGTGCAGGCTCGCGCGCACGGCCGGGGCCAACGGACGGATCGCCGGCACGTCGGCGAGCAGCCGTCCGCACCACGCGTCCAGGTCCACGCGCCCCCGGAACTCGTCCGGCGTGACCTGCACGTAGAGGCGGCACCGCCCGCCCGGCAGCGGGTAGACCAGGCAGAGCCCCCGGGCGGTGCGGTAGGCGGACACCTCGTCGGCCACCTCGGCGCCGTCCACGTCGAAGGCGACCAGGCCGTGCGGGTACTCCCGGCGTTCCACGCCGATCCCGGCCGCGCGGCGCAGCGGCGAGGACATGCCGTCGGCCGCGACCACCAGCGGCGCCGCGACGTCCCGCTCGGTGCCGTCCGCGACGACCCGGACGCCGTCGATCCGCCCGTCGTGATCGCGCCGGACGCCTGTCACCCGCACGCCCCACCGGACCGCCACCGTGGCCGGCAGCCGGTCGGCGAGCACCGCCCGCAGGTCGCCGTAGTCGGCGCAGAGGATCTGCCGGTACGCCCCGGGCAGGCCGGCGTAGTCCAGGCAGAGCAGCGGCTCGCCGTACGCGTCGCGGATGGCCAGCCGCCCGACCGGCCGCGCGCCGGTGGCCCGCAGGGCGTCCAGCGCGCCCCAGGAGTCGAGGATGCGGACCGTCTCGGGCTGGAGGATCTCGCCCTTGGCGATCGACGCGGGAGCGCGCTGCCGGTCGAGCACGAGCACCCGCAGGCCGAGCGCGCCGAGCGCGTGGGCGCAGGCCAGCCCGCCGGCGCCGGCGCCTGCCACCACCACGTCGGCGGTCATCGGGCCACCGCGCCCGGTGCGGCGCCGGACCGCGCGGCGGCGGCCCTGCGGTACTCGCCGAGCGTCCGCAGCGCGAGCGCCTGGGTGATCACCGCGTTCGGGTAGCGCATGTGGTGGCGGATGTAGTTGCAGACCCGGGCGGCGGGCCAGGCGCCGTCCGGTCCGGCGGCGGCCACCAGCCAGGCGACGCCCCGGTCCACCGCCCCGGCGGCGTCCGGGTCGCCGGTCGCGAGCAGGCCCTGCACCGCCCAGGACGTCTCCTCGACGGTGCCGCCGGTACCGTCGCCCGGGCCCCAGGAGCCGTCGGGCAACTGGGTGTCGCGCAGCCACCGGGCCGCGCGGCGTACCACCTCGTGCCGGGCGTGCCCGACCCGGGACAGCGCGGCGACCACCACCGCGGTGCCGGAGGTGTGGTCGCGGTACCAGAGGTTCTCGAACGTGCCGTCGGGCGCGGCCCGGGTCAGCAGCCAGGCCGCCGCGCGGGCGATGGCCGGGTGGTCGTCCGGGTGCCCGGCGTCGTGCAGCGCGAGGATCGCCTGGCTGGTGATGGCCGGGCAGGGGCCGTCGTTGGCGAGCCGGGTGTCGCGGACCCACAGGCTCCACGAGCCGCGGCTGTCCTGGCGGCCGACGAGCCACGCCAGGCCCTGGCGCAGCACCGGGTCGGTGCCGGCGCCGGGGAGTCCGGCGAGCGCGGAGAGGATCTCGGCGGACTCCAGCGTGACCGGCCAGCCCCGGGCGTTGGAGTAGCTCCACCCGCCCGGCGGCACGTCCAGCACCTCGAACGCCTCCGTCTTGCGGGCGGCGTGGAGGAACTCCCGGGTGGCGTGCAGCCGGGGGTCGTCGGCGTAGCCGGCCGCGATCAGCCCGGTCGCCGCGTACCCGGATCGGGTGAGGTCGAGGTTGGTGACCGCGTCCCAGGACCCGTCGGGGCGGACCGCGCGGCGCAGCCAGCCGACGACGGCGCGGGCGATGTCGGGGGCTTCGCCGCTGCGGGCCAGGCCGAGCAGGACGAGCGCGGCCGGCCACGGGTCCTCGCTGAGCGCGCCGGTGCGGCCCTCGTGGTCGTGGATGGACCGCAGCAGCCGGACCGCCGCCGGACGGGCGCGGCGCAGCGTGGCCCGGCGCAGCCGGCCCGCGGGCAGCATGTCGGCCTGCATCAGGGCCAGCCCGACGAACGGCGCGGTACGGAACGACAGGCGCTGCCGGCGTACCCGGTCGAACAGGACGATCTCCAGCGGCAGCCGGCGCAGCGGGCCGGCCTCGGCGGTCATCCCGGCCATGGTGAGCAGTTGCCGGCACAGCAGCGAGATCGCCGGGTCGGTGATGGTGTCGACGCCGCCGAGCGCGGCCAGCCGGGCGCGGCCCGCCGCAATCGCGTCGGCGCTGTCCGCCGGTGCGCTCAGCGCCAGCGCGGCGACCGCCACGGCGGTGGGTACGACGGCGGTACCGGCGCCCACGACGCCACCCCAGCCGCCGTCGTCGTGCTGCGCGCGGCGCAGCCAGGCGGTTCCGGCGTCGACCAGGTCGGCGCAGCCGGACGGGTCGGCGGCGTGCAGCGCGGCGACCGCGCCGGCGGTGCCGAGCACCGAGGCGGGCGGGTCGTCGCCGAAGGCGCCGTCGGGGCGGCGGCGGCGGAACAGCGCCTCGGCGCCGTCGGTGAGGGCCTTCCCGACGGCCTCGGCGGTCACAGCGGTCATGGCGCGTCCTCCAGCGGCAGTCGACTGCGGGTGGCGAGGGTCAGGCCCGCCACCGGCGGGCCGAGTTCGTGCCGGACGCGCATGCCGCGCTGCGCCAGCCAGGTCAGCAGCACCATCGGCAACGCGAGCGCGAGCTGCACGGCGACGCCGAGGCCGAGCCCGACCGCCGCCGAGGCCAGCACGACCCGTTCGACGACCAGGACCGAGTGGGCGCGCAGCGCCACCAGGACGGGCATCCCGTCGCGGCGCGCCACCAGCGGGGCCAGCGCGACGACGCCGGTGGCCAGGACGACGAGCACAGTCGCCAGGTACGCCATCCGCGTGCCCGTGCCGGCCAGCAGTCCGGCGGTCACCGCGGCACCGATCGTGACGGCGTAGAGCGCCACCACGGTCCGTACGGCCACCGGCACGCCCCGGCCCACCGGCAGCGTGCGGTAGCCGCCGGCACGATCGCCGTCGATGTCGCGCAGCGCGCCGACCAGGTTGGACATGGCGTCGTGCGACCAGAACGCGACGACGAGCGCGAGCAGCACCGGCACCGCCCAGGCGCGGTCCGGCGCGATCCCGGCGGCGAGCGCGCCGTAGCCGAGCGCGACCGCGCCGAGCGCGCCGCGGACCAGGTTGCCGGCGATCCCCCGGGCCTTGAACCACCTGCTGTACGCGACGATGCCGCACCCGGCCAGCAGCGCCGCCAGCGTGGTGCCCCATCCGTCCAGCACGGCGAGGACGCCGAGCGCGGCGAAACAGGCGCTGCCGCACCACAGGGCCGTGCCCGCGCGCAGCCGGCTGGACGGGATCGGCCGGTGCGGTTTGCTGCCCGCGTCGAGGTCCCGGTCGAAGTAGTCGCCGAGGTAGTGGCCGCCGAGCCAGCCGGCGGTGGGCGCGGCCCAGGCCGACAGCAGCAGCCACGGGTCGTGCCGGCCACCGGCCACGGCGGCGCCGGCCAGGCCGACCAGTCCGACGTACCAGAGGGTATAGGGCCGCCAGGTCTCCACGTGGGCCCGCAGTGCTCGCACGGCGCCGGCCGTGCTCACGCCATCTCGCTCGTCATCCAGGCCGCGATGCCGGTGAGCACGTCCGCGCTCGCGGACGGGGTGAGCGCTGCGAGTTCGGCGCGGGCCCGCTCGGCGTGCTCCACCATCCGCCGCCGGGCGCCGGCGACCGCGCCCACGTCGTCGAGCAGGGCGGTGACCCACTCGACGTCGCCGGGGCCGGCGCCGCGGCGGTGCAGCACCGCCAGCAGCTCCACCCGTGCGGCGTCGCCGATCGCGTCGTACGCGAGCAGCAGCGGCAGCGTGGGCCGGCCGTTGTTGAGGTCGCTCGTCGCCGGTTTGCCGGTCTGCTCCGGGGTGGACAGGTAGGACAGCAGGTCGTCGCGGATCTGGAACGCGGTGCCGAGGTGCTCGCCGTAGCGGGCCAGCGCGGCGGAGAGCAGCGGGTCGGCGCCGCCGAGCAGCGCGCCGATGTGGCACACGGCGCGGAACAGCGAGCCCGTCTTGAGCCGGATCATCTCCGGATACCAGCGGGCGCCCGCGTCCAGGTCGCCGACGAGCCGCTCCTCCAGCGCCTGGCCCCGGCACAGGTCCTGGCCGGCCTCGGCGAGCGCGGTGACGGCGGCGACGACCGAGGCCGCGGGGACGGCCCGGCCGCTCTCCACGATCGCCCGGAAGGCGTGGAAGATGAGGTGGTCGCCGGCCACTATGGCGCCGGGGATGCCGTACGCGACCGGGACCGCCGGGCGGCCGCGGCGCAGCGTGTCGGCGTCGATGATGTCGTCGTGCACGAGCGTCGCGACGTGCAGGTATTCGGTGCCGAGCGCGGCGGCGAGGACGTCCCGTGGCGATCCGCCCACCGCCTCGGCGGCGTGCAGCGTCATCATCGGGCGGAGCATCTTTCCGGCCGGCAGCAGCGCGTAGCGGACGATCGCGTCGAGCTGGTCGGACGTCTCCGGCCACCGCCGGCCGAGTTCGGCGCGCAGCAGCCGCCCCGATTCGCTACGGGCCAGGTCGTCGATGAAGGGCGGATATCGCGTGGAGCCAGCAACCGTCATGACGCGTCGACCCTTTCGCCAGGGATCGGCTAGTCGCCACGCGAGACGTTACCGGTAGGCCCTCCCGGGAACAACCATTGATAAATGCGCATGGACATGGGTGGCCGCAAATGTCGTGACAGCATTCTTCAGCACATTGCCCGAAGCACCGAGAAATCCGCCGTTTGACCCACGGCCGCCATGTCGATGCATATACGTCAATGTTCGGGCGCACGGGACGGCACCGGACAGGTACGACCCGCCCGGCCGGGTCAGGCGCCGGCGGCGAACTCCATGAGCGTCAGCCCGTCGGTGCCGTGGTAGGTGCGCCGGGGCGTCAGCCCCGCGGCGGCTGCCAGCGCGGCGAACTCCGGCACCCCGCGCTCCCGGCCGCCGACGAGCACCAGCATCCGCAGGTCGTACGGCGACAGGTGCGGCACGTGCGGCATCGTCGGCAGCACCTCGATGACGAGCACCCGGCCGGTGGTCCCGGCCGCCTCGGCGCAGCGCCGCAGGATCGCGGTGGCGTGGGCGTCGCTCCAGTCGGTGAGCGCGCGGGAGACCACGTACACGTCGGCGCCGGGCGGCAGCGGGGCGAAGAAGTCCCCGACCACGGTCTCGGCCCGGTCGGCCAGCCCGCACGCGGCGAACGTCGCGGCGGCGGTGGCCACCGGCTCGTCGCGGTCGACGAGCGTGCCCCGCAGGTGCGGATGGGCGCCCAGCACCTCCCGCAGCAGCCCGCCCGCGCCGCCGGCCACGTCGACCACGTGGCCGGCCTCGTGCCAGGGGTAGAGCGCGGCGACCTCCGGCGCGGTGAACCGCTGCTGGCTGAGCATCAGCGCGTCGAAGTAGGCCCGGTGGTCCGGGTGGGCGTCGAGGTCGGCCCAGAAGTCACGCCCGTGCACCTCCCGGTAGCCGGGCCCGCCGGTGCGGATCGCGTGCGGCAGGCCCGTCCAGGCCAGGTCCATCCGCGCGCCGAGCCCGGCGAGGTCCAGGTAGGCGCCGTGGCCGCCGCCGTCGCGGTCGCAGAGCAGCTCGCCGACGTCGGTCAGGCCGAACACGTCCGGCGACACCTCGACGAACACGCCCCGGTGCACGAGGTAGCGCAGCAGGCGGCCCAGTGCGGCGGCGTCCGCGCCGCAGGCGTCGGCCAGCTCACCCAGACCGGTGACGCCCGCGGCGATCCGGTCCGGCACGCGCAGCGTCACCGCCGTGCGCACCGCGAACGGGGTGGCCAGGTCGGTGAGCCGGTCGAGCCGCTCCCTCGCGTCACCCTCGATCGGGGCATCGATCGACACCGGCGCCTCCTCCCGCGTCGCGGGCCGGCACCGCCGCCCCCGCCGGTGCGCATGCTTCCAGGCGTACGGCGGGTGAGTCAACGACGACGGCTGGTGAGGACATTCATGGACGTGGAACAATTCGCGGGCCAGCCGAGGTGCGCAGACCGGAGGGATCATCGATGACCACATCCATCGCGGCCGAGGTCCGGCTCGTCTCCGGCGCGCTGGGCGCCGAGGTCCACGGCATCGACCTGAACGCGCTCACCGACGAGGGCTTCGCGCTGATCCACGACCTGCTGCTCAAGCACCAGGTGGTCTTCCTCGCCGGCCAGACCGGGCTGACGCCGCAGGCGCACGTCGCGTTCGGCCGCCGCTTCGGCGAGGTGGAGCTGCACCCGTACCTGCCCCGGCTGGACGGGCACCCGGAGATCGTCGTCATCGACTCCGCCGACGGCGGCAAGGTCGACGTCTGGCACACCGACATGACGTTCCACCAGAGCCCGCCGATCGCCTCGATCCTGCACCTGATCCAGCTGCCCGAGGTCGGCGGCGACACCATGTGGACCAACCAGTACCGGGTCTACGAGGCGCTCTCCGCGCCGATGCGGGACCTGCTCGACGGGCTGACCGCCATCCACGTCATCCGGATCGGCACCGAGTTCACCAGCCGGGCCGAACACCCGGTGGTCCGGGTGCACCCGGAGACCGGGCGCCGCTCGCTGTACGTCAACCGGCTGTTCACGTCGCACATCCCGCAGCTGACCCGCAACGAGAGCGACGCGCTGCTGGAGCACCTGTTCACCTTCTCCGAGAGTCCCCAGTTCACCTGCCGCTACCGGTGGCGGACCGGGGACGTCGCGGTGTGGGACAACCGGGTCACCCAGCACTACGCCGTGAACGACTACGACGGGCTGCGGCGCGGGCAGCGGATCACCGTGCTCGGCGACCACCCGACCGGCGACGAGCCCCGGTGGGAGCACTACGTGCCGGCACCCGGCGAGCGCTACTGGCCGGGCCGGGTCAACGCGGTGGAGAGCTACTGACCGCCGGTCACCAGGTGACCGGGAAGGAGGCGATGCCGCCGTTCATCCGGTCGTGCCGCCACGGGATCTCCGCCAGCGGCACGGCCGGCGACAGCGCCGGCATCCGGGTCAGCAGCGCCCCGAGCGACAGCTCCACCTGCATCCGGCCCAGCGCCGTGCCGAGGCAGAAGTGCGGCCCGAAGCCGAAGGTCAGGTGCGGTACGCCGGGCCGGCGGTCGATGTCGAAGACGTTCGGCTCGGGGAAGAACCGGGGGTCGCGGTTGCCGGCCCACGGGATCGCCATCACGCAGTCGCCGGCCCGCATCGCGACCCCGCCGAGGACCAGGTCCTCGCGAACCACCTGCACCCGGAACATGGCACTCACCGACGTGTAGCGCAGGATCTCGTCGGTGGCCGCGGCGAGCTTGCCCGGCGCGGCGCGCAGCTTCGCCAGCTGCTCCGGGTGCTGGAACAACGCGCGCAGGCCCGCGCTCGTCGAATTGATCTCCAGCCCGCCCAGCAGCACGCCCATGGCCAGCTCGACCAGTTCGGCGTCGACCAGCTCGTGCGCGCCGCCGCCGCGGACCCAGGCCGAGAGCAGGTCGTCGCCGGGCTCGGCCCGCTTGCGCGCCAGCTGCCCGGCCAGGTAGTCCCGCAGCTCGGCCTGCGCGGTCGCGGCGGCGGCCGAGCCGTACGCGGTGACCGAGTTGAGCCCCTCGATCCAGGCGTAGAACCGGGGCCGGTCGGCGGCCGGGACGCCGAGTACGTCGCACACCACGAGCACCGGCAGCGGCGCCACCAGTCCGGCCACCACGTCGGCCGGACGCGGACCGGCGAGCATGGCGTCGACCAGCTCGTCCACCAGCCGCTGCACCCGGGGCCGGAACGTCCCCGTGCGCCGGGCGGTGAACGCGCGGCCGGCCACCCGCCGCACCACGGCGTGCGCCGGGCCGTCCATGTTCAGCTCCCGGTGACCGCCGCCGTCCGGTGTCGCCGTCGCGCCCAGCGGCAGCCGGGAGAAGCGGGGGTCGGCCAGGACGGTGCAGCAGTGCTCGTAGCCGAGCACGAGCCAGGCCGCCCGCCCGTCGGGCAGCCGAACCCGGCTGACCGGCTCGGCGACGACCATCTCCAGCAGCTCGGCGGGAAGGTCACCGGTGAACGGTTCGAACGGATAGGAACGCAGCCCGGAATTGACTGTCACCGGGCCGCCGGGCGGCTGATCGCGGTCCACCTCGGACATCGGCTAAGAGTCCAGCATCGGTTAGTCCGGCGTCAATATCCGCCGCGTGCGTTCGCGGCCTTCCGCGTACCGGTGTCGATCCCCTAGCATCGGTTCTCCAGGGCTGCCGTTTCGCCGCGCGGATTGGTGGGATTTGACTGCGCCGCTGCGAATTCTGATGTCGACGTGGGGCTGGCGGTCGCATTTCTACAGCCTGGTCCCGCTCGGCTGGGCGTTGCAGGCCGCCGGTCACGAGGTACGGGTGGCGAGTCACCCGTCGATGGCCGCCACGATCAGCGCGGCCGGGCTCGCCGCCGTACCGCTGGGCGCGGACGTCGACTTCGCCGAGGCGTTCGCCGGCCGGATCGGCGCGGTGGCCCCGCTCGCCGGTTCCGCGCCGGCCGGCGCCGTCGAGCCGGCGATCACCGCCGACGGCGGGGTGGTCCGGTTCGCCGACGCCGTCCTCGACGACATGGTCTCGTACGGCCGGTCCTGGCGGCCGGACCTGGTCCTCTGGGAGCCGTTCAACCTGGCCGCGCCGGTGGCCGCCGCCGCGCTGGGCGTGCCGGGTGTGCTGAACCTGTGGGGGCCGGACTCCTCGACCACGCTGCGCCTGGACCCGGACGAGGTGGTCGGGCCGCTGGCCGCCCGGTTCGGGTTGCGCGCCGCCGACGTGCCGCTGGACGGCGTCCTGACGCTCGACCCGGTGCCGCCGCCGATGCAGGTGCCGATGCGGCGCCCCGGCCGCCCGGTTCGGTTCGTGCCGTACAACGGTCCGGCAGTGGTGCCGGACTGGCTGCGCCGCCCGGCGGACCGGCCCCGCGTGTGCGTCACGGCGGGCACCATGATGGCCGGTGCCGGGCTGCACGACCGGCTCGACCTGGGCGGGGTGATCCGCGCGGTGGCCGGGCTCGACGTGGAGGTCGTCGTGGTGGTCGAACCGCGCCAGCACGAGGGGCTGGGTCCGCTGCCGGCCCGGGTCCGCCTGGTCGACGGGCCGCTGGCGGTACGCCTGGTGCTGCCCACCTGCGCCGCGCTCGTGCAGCAGGGCGGGGCCGGCACCACCATGACCGCGCTCGCGTACGGCGTGCCGCAGCTCGTCCTGCCCCAGGTCAGCGACCAGCACTTCAACGCCGGGAGGCTGGCGGTCGCCGGCGCGGGCACGTGGCTGGCGGGCGAGCGGGCCACCGCCGACGCGGTCCGGGACCACGTCGCCGAGCTGGTCGGCGACGGGCCCCGGCGGCGGGCGGCGGCGCTGATGCGTGACCGGGTCCGCGCCATGCCCGCCCCCGCCGACCTGGTGCCGACGCTCGCCGCTCTGGCCCGGGGCGGCCCGATCTGAGGAGTCGCAGATGACGCAGGACCCACCCGCCATCCCGTACCCGCTCGCGCCGGCTCCGACGATCTACCACCCGTCGCCGGACTACACCCGGATGCGCGAGTCGTGCCCGGTGGCCCGGGTCGAGCTGCCCGACGGGGCGTGCGCGTACCTGGCCACCCGGCACGCCGACGTGCGCCGGGTCTTCACCGACCAGCGGTTCAGCCGGGCCGCCGCGGCCGGCCCGGACCGCCCGACCCGGGAACTCGGCTCGCTCGCCGAGGACTCGCTGATCGGGATGGACCCGCCGCGGCACACCACGATGCGCCGGGCCGTCTCGCACGCGTTCACCGTCCGCCGGGTGGAGGAGCTGCGCCCGACGGTCGCGGCGCTGGTCGACCGGATGATCGACGACCTGGAGGCGGCCGGCCCGCCCGCCGACCTGATCACGCACGTCTCCGGTCCCCTGCCGATCTCCGTGATCAGCACGCTGTTCGGCATCCCGGAGCGGGACCGGGAGCGGGTACGCCGGTGGTCGGACGCGCTCGTCGGCGACTGGGACGCCGACCCGGACGCGCCGCGGGCGGCGCTGGAGGCGTTCCGCGAGCTGATCGACCAGCGGCGCCGCGAGCCCGGCGACGACCTGATGAGCGCGCTCATCGCGGTCTGGGACGACCACGACGACCTGACCGAACGGGAGCTGGTGTCGGTCACCGCCGGAATCTTCGTGGGCGGGCACGAGACCACCACCAACCAGCTCAACCTGTTCCTGCTGGTGCTGGCCCGCCATCCCGAGCAGCTCGCCGGGCTGCGCGGCGACGATCCGGTGGCGGTGGCCCGGGCGGTCGAGGAGCTGTCCCGCTTCATCCAGCTCGGCGACAACGGGGTGCTGCTGCCCCGGGTCACGACCGAGGAGGTGGAGCTGGGCGGCGTACGCCTGCCGGCCGGCGCCGCCGTGCTGCCGGCGATCGCGTCGGCCAACCGGGACGCCACGGTGTTCCCGGGCGCGGACACGCTCGACCTGGGCCGCGTGCACAACCCGCACCTGGCGTTCGGCGCCGGCCCGCACCACTGCCTGGGCGCGGCGCTGGCCCGGATGGAGTTGCAGGAGGCGCTGGGTGCGCTGCTGCGGCGACTGCCGGGGCTGCGGCTCGCTGTCGACGAGGCGAAGCTGCGGTTCCGGCCGGGGCTGGTGGTGCGCAGCCTGGAGTCGCTGCCGGTGACCTGGGACCGGTGACCGGTCAGCCGCCCGTCGACCCGGGGACGACCCGGGTCGGCGCGGCGGGGTCGAGCGCCGCCTCCACCGCAACCTCCTCCACGCCGCGCAGCAGCCGTTCCGCCTGCTCCTCGGTGAAGCAGCCGAAGTCGAAGATGACCTGGAGGTGGACCGTCTCCGGCTGGTCCTCGACGGTGATGAAGACCTGCTCGGGCAGGTGGTCCAGCGGGCCGTCCCAGACCAGGAACGTCTCGTCGGCCCGGCGGCGGATCCGCTCGGCGGTCACCGGGTCGTCGTGCAGCCCGTCGTCGGCCGCCTGCCGGGTGCTCACCCGCCGGTCGTTGATCCGGCAGCTGATCCGGGCCGGGTACCCGCGTTCGGCGTCCAGCCGGTCCGAGACCTCGGCGAGCTGCGCCGGGTCGTAGTAGGCGTACTTCCCGGCGGAGACGGCGGCTCGGCGGGCGCGCGCCACCACCTCGTCCACAGTGGAGTCCGCGGTGTCGACGCGCAGCACGCCGTTCTGGCTGAGCGGGGCGATGGCCTCGGCGAAGCCCGGCCGGAACCGGTTGCCGACGATGAGCTTGGCGGTGAGCGGGCTGACGCCGGTGGCCCGGCCGATCGCGATCGCGATGACCGCGAGCAGCACGCGCGAGGTGTCCGTGCGGGTCCGCGCCGCGATGGCCCGCACCGCCAGGTACGCCGCGGGCGAGCTGAACCGGCCGTGCCAGTACCGGTGGCCCCGGCGCCCACCGGCCGCCGGCTCGCCGAACGTCAGCGGCGGGACGTCCCGCAGGTGTTCGGCCCAGTGGCGCACGGCCCGGTCGCTGAGCCGGCGCAGCGGCGGCGTCTCCTCCCGCCGGCCCAGTTCGAGGATCTGCACGGTACGCGGGTCGGCTACCCGGCGGACCGGCCGGCCGGCCAGGCCGAGGTCGGCCAGGATGAGGGACGTGGCGGTGCCGTCCACCACGAGGTGGTCGATAGTCAGCACCCGGTGCACCAGCGCGCCGCGGTGCCGGATCACCGCCATCCTCACCGACCAGTCCCGGTAGAGGTCGTAGTGGCTGAGCAGGCGGGCGTGGCCCAGGTCGTAGGCGAACGCGGCCACGTCGGCCGGGTCCGCGTCGTCGGGCACGTCCACCACGTCCAGGACCGTCTCGCCGCTCCCCGACACGACCTGGCACGGGCCGCCGCCGTCGCCCGCGCCGAGCCGCATCCGCAACGCCGGGTGCCGGGCCATCAACGCGGCGAACTCGGCCACCACCTGCTCGATCGTGACACCCGGGGGCATCGGGTGGGCGCCGCTGACGTTGTGCGTCCAGCCGGTCTCCCGCATGTCCTGCATGATGGCCTTCTGCCCCCAGGTCAGGGGCGCGGTGCCGGCGCCCGGCCCGGCGAACGCCACGGGAACCTGGGCCTGGACCGTCTGCGCGAACACCCGCTCATCAGAGCAACGCGCATCGGTATGTGTCAACGTGACGGCGCACGGTTACGCTGCCGTCCATGCGGGACGCCGTCCGGGTCTGGATCGTCGCGGTGGCGGTGCCGGCGGACGAGCTGGCCCGGTACCGGGCGGTGCTCGACGCGGACGAGCGGGACCGGGCCGCCCGGCTCGGCGCCGGGGCGCTGCGGGACCGGTTCACGGTGGCGCACGGCGCGCTGCGCGTCCTGGCCGGGCGGGCCACCGGTGCGCCACCGGCGGCGCTCACCTGGCGCCGGGGCCGGTACGGCAAACCGGCGCTGACCGGCCGGTGGAGCGGCCTGCACACGAGCCTGTCGTACTCCGGCGACCTGGTGGCGGTCGCGCTCAGCGAGGGCCGCCCGGTCGGGGTGGACATCCAGCACGTCGCGCCGGGTGGTGACCCGGTGTCGGCGTCCGCGCGCTTCTTCGACCCGCGGGAGGCCCGGCACGTCGCCGCCGGACCGGACCCGGCCGGCCGGGCACTCCGGTTCACCCGGCTGTGGGCGCGCAAGGAGGCGGCGGTCAAGGCGGCCGGGGGCCGGCTGTGGCCCAACCTCGCCGTGCCGGTGCACCGGGTCGACGTGGTCGAGTGCGTCGAGCCGACCGGCCCGAACCGGCTCGCCGACCTGCCCACACCCGCCGGGTACGCGGTGGCGGTCGCGCTCGCCGGCGACCGGCCGTACGCCGTCGAGTGCCGCGTCGGCCTCGGTCACGATCGGTGACGCTCGCCGCACCCGTTGACACCTGCCGATGTCCCCTGCTCTGATGACTCCATGCCGACGCGCATGATCGACTCGTGGGACGCCCGGTGCTAGAACACGACGCGCCGGCCGACGCGCCGCCCCGTGACCAGGTCGTCGACCGCCTGACCGTCCTGCTGACCCGCATGCTCCGGCCGGACGCGCCGGTCACCGAGCAGACCCAGCTGATGGACGACCTCGGCCTCAGCTCCTCGCTCGGCCTGGAACTGCTGCTGTCGCTGGAGGACGAGCTGGAGATCCAGATCGACGTCGAGGAACTCGACGAGGATCGGATGGCCACGCTCGGCGACCTGGCCGACTACATCACCGCCAACTCCACCCCGCGCTGAGCAGGCCGAGACGTGGACCGGCCCGGCCTGAGCGTGGTGGTGCCCGCGCACGAGAACGGCTCCGCGCTCGACGCGACGCTGCGGTCGCTGACCCGGCAGACGCTGCCGACCGGCGACTTCGAGGTGATCGTCGGCGACGACGGCTCGGCCGTGGCACTGGGCCCGGTGGTGGACGCCTACCGGGACCGCCTGCGGATCGACTACGTCCGCAGCGAGCGGAACCGGGGCCGCAGCGCCAACCGCAACGCGGCGGCGGCCCGGGCCCGCGCGGACACGCTGATGTTCCTGGACGCCGACACGGTGGCCCATCCCGGGCTGCTGAAGCGGCACCGCGACTTCCACGCCGGGCGAGCCGGGCGGCCCGGGGTGCTGCTCGGGCAGCGGTACGACCTGGACTGGGCCGGCGCGGACGCGCTGCGCCGGGGCGACCCGGTCGCCCCGGCGATGCTCGACGCCGAACGCGGCGACCCGCGGTTGGAGGACATCGCCCTCCCGCAGCGGACGGACGACTTCCCGAGCGCGCCCTGGGTGCTGGGCCTGACCCACAACGCGTCGGTGGACCACGAGTCGTTCCGGCGGGTCGGCGGCTTCGACGAGGCGATGGTGAAGTGGGGCTTCGAGGACCTCGACTTCTTCTACCGGGTGTTCCACCTGCACGGCGCCCCGGCGGAGCTGTTCCGGCTGGACGTCGACGCGCTCTCGTACCACCTGCCGCACTTCCGCAAGACGTCGAACGGGCTCGCCTCGATGGACAACATGAAGTACCTGCTGCGCAAGCACCTGCGCTACGACGTCGAGGTGCTGTACGGGCTCAACACGTTCGGCCGGCACCTGGGCCGGATCCGGCTCTACGGCCAGGCCATCGAGGCGTACCGGGCCGGTGGGCTGGGCCGGCCGGACGTGCTGCCCGCGTCGTTGCGCGAGGAGCTGGCGGCGAGCGCGGCGCTGGTCGTCGGCAACGGCGTGTCCGCACTGGACCTGGGCGCCGGGTCGCACACGTACGACCACGACGCGCCGGTCGGCGAGACGAACTCCCACCTGCTCGGCACCGTGCTCCAGCAGTTCAAGGCAGGTGCGCTGGACCTGATCGTCAACGTCGACATGTGGCGGTGCCTGCTCCCCGAGGACCTGCCCGCGTTCCTCACCCGGGGGCTGCTCAAGGCCGACCGGATCGAGCTGGTTGCCACCCGGACCGGCCCGGACCAGCGCGCCCTGCTGCCGGTGCCGCTGGTCGCCGACCTCGACTACGTGGCCGAGATGCTGCGCCCGCACTTCACCGTCGCCGTCGCCGCGTACGACGCCGCGACCGTGATCACGCTCCGCTGAGGCACGCCGCCGCTCAGGCGGGGCGGGCCAGGACGAGGCTCACGTTGTGGCCGCCGAAGCCGAACGAGTTGGACAGCACCGCGTCCACCGCCACCGCCCGCGCCTTCTCGCGGATGTGGTCGACCTCGCCGTCGCGCTCCGGGTCGTCCAGGTTGTGGGTCGGCGGCAGCAGGCCGCGGCGCAGCGCCTCGACCGCGATCGCCGCCTCGATCACGCCGGAGACCCCGAGCATGTGCCCGGTCACGCCCTTCGTCGAACTCAGCGGTGGCGGGGCGGCGCCGTAGACCTCGGCGAGCGCGGCCAGCTCGGCGGCGTCCCCGGCCCGGGTGCTGGTGCCGTGCGCGTTGACGTACCCGATGTCGCCGGGCAGCAGCCCGGCGTCGCGGACGGCCATGCGCATGCAGCGGGCCGCGCCGGCGCCGTCGGGGCGGGGCGTGGTCGGGTGGTGGGCATCGTTCGTGGCGCCCCAGCCGAGCACGTCGGCGTGGCGGTGGGCACCGCGCGCGGCGGCGTGCGCGGCGCGTTCCAGGACGAACACCCCGGCGCCCTCGCCGAGGACGAGCCCGTTGCGGCGGCGGTCGAAGGGGCGGCTCGCGGCGGCCGGGTCGGCCCAGCCGCGGGCGAGCGCGCGGGCGTTGCCGAACGCGTCGGCGAACGTCGGGAACAGCGGCGCCTCGGCGCACCCGGCGAGCACCACGTCCGCCTCGCCGGCGCGCAGGATGCGCAGCGCCTCCCCGATCGACTGCGCCCCGGCCGCGCACGCCGTGCCGATCGACGACGTGTAGCCGTGGATGCCGAACTTGATCGCGATGCGGGCCGCGCCCATGTTCGGCAGCGTGCCGGGCAGCATGTACGGGCTGACCCCGAACCGGCCCCGCCCGGCGCGGGCGAGCACCTGCTCCTCCAGCGTGGACAGGCCGCCGACGCCGGAGACGACGACCGCCACCCGGTACGGATCGACGTCCTGGCCGATCCGCAGTCCGGCGCCGGCGAGCGCGTCCTCGGCGGCGCGCAGCACCATCACGATCGACCGGTCCACGACGCGGGACTCCGGGCCGGGCAGCACGCTCGCCGGGTCGATCGCCGGGGCGAACGCGGCGACGTCGACGACGCCGTGCAGCGGATGGCCGGCCGGCGGCCGGGTGAGCCCGGACCGGCCGTCGCAGACCGCGTCGAACACCTCGGCGGCGGTCGCGCCGACCGGGCTGACCAGTCCGATCCCGGTGACGGTGACCGGTTCGCGCACGCTCACCGGACCCGCCGCGCCGGCGTGGGCGCCGGGACGCCGCGCGGCCGGGTGCCGTGCCCCGACATCGGTCAGTGCGCCGAGGCCGGTGCGATGCGCGCCGCCACCGTCCGGCTGAACTCGCCGACGGTCATCATGGCGAGGTCCTCCGCCTCGTCGTCGTCGAAGGCGACCCCGAACCGGTCCTCCACGCGTACGGCCAGCTCGGCCAGGCCGAGGGAGTCCACGTCGAGCCCGGCGGGCCCGAAGACGGTGTCGTCGTCGACGTCGGAGACGTCGTACTTCATCTCGGTGAGTGCGGCGAGGAGGAACGCGCGGATCTCGTCGGTCATGTCCGGTGTTTCCCTTCCACGGTGTCCTGGCGGCGCGCTCGACCTGCTCAACGGAACGTGTGAGGCGCGGAGCGGACACTCCGCGTAGCATCGACCTTACTCGATCGGGTTGGTTTGGCAAGGTGCCCGACCGGTCAGCCGTACCGGTAGCCGGTCGTACCCGCGCAGCATCAGTGCGCGGCGCGGGCCGGGCTCGGCGGCCAGCGCCGGGAAGCGGTCCAGCAGCCGGGGCAGCACCAGCCGCCCCTCGGCGCGGGCCAGCGTCGCCCCGAAGCAGTAGTGCGGCCCGGCGCTGAACGCCAGGTGCCGGTTGTCGGGGCGGGACGGATCGAACCGGTCCGGGTCGGGGAAGCGGCGCGGGTCCCGGTTCGCGGCGCCGGTCAGCACCACCACGGTCCGGCCGGCCGCCACCGGGAGACCGGCGACCTCGGCGTCCTCGGCGGCGTAGCGGACCGCGAAGTGCACAGGCGGCTCGTACCGCAGGATCTCCTCGACGTACGACGCGGCCAGCGACGGATCGGCGCGCAGCGCGTCCCGGGCGTCCGGCCGCTCGGTGAGCAGCACCAGCCCGTTGCCGAGCAGGTTCGCGGTGGTCCGGAACCCGGCGTTGTACATGATGATGAGGTTGGCCAGCAGCTCGTCGGAGGTCAGCCGGCCGGGTTCGTCGTCCAGGCCGCGCAGCAGCGCCGAGACGAAGTCGTCGCGCGGCGCCGCCCGGCGCGCGGCGACCAGGCCGGTGAAGTACGCGGTCAGCTCCGCCGCGGCCACGTTGGCGGCCCGGACCTCGCGCATGGACCGGCGGCCGATCTCCAGCACCGCGTCGAACGCGCGGACCCGGGACGGGAACCACTCCCGGTCCGCCTGCGGCACGCCCAGCAGCTCACCGATGACGTCACTGGGCAGCCGCAGCGCGAAGCGCGCCATGAAGTCGACCGGCCGGCCGTCCGCGCCCTCGGCGGCGAGCCCGTCGAGCAGGTCGTCGGCGATGCGCCCGATGGCCGGTTCCAGCGCGGCGACCCGGCGCGGGGTGAGCGCCTGGGAGAACAGGTGCCGGACCCGAAGATGGTCGCCCTCGGCGGCGTTGAGCATCGACGACTGGAGGATCCGGATCACCTGGTGCTCGCGCCAGCGCACGCCGGCCCGGTCCAGGTACTCGGCGCCGAGCACCCGGAAGACCGGGTCGCGCAGCACCCGGTTGACCGCGTCGTACCCGTGCACGACGAGCGCGTGCGGGTCGGCGGGCCGCAGCGCGACCGCCTCCCCCGCCTCGTGCAGCCGGGCGTAGAACGGGTACGGGTCACGCCGTACCTCGTCACCGAGCAGCTCGTCGAGGGAGATGGTCACGCGCATGGCCGCTCCTCGCGAATGCCGGCGAGCATGTCGGCGGTGGTGTGCGCCCGGATGCCCGGCGGCACCGGCTCGGCGAACCGCGCGACGACCGCCCGGACGTGGGTCTCGGCGGCGTCGGCCAGGCCGTCGTAGACGGCCGCGAACAGGTCCCGGGCGGCCCGGCGCGGCCATCCGGCGGGGAGCAGTTCCAGCGGCAGTCGCGGGTCGAGCGTGGGGAACCGCCGGTACGTGTCCATCACCTCGGTCCGGGCCCGCACGGCCGCGGCGCCGCCGACGGTGCCGAGCCGCGACACCATCGGGGTCCACCGGCGCAGGAACGCCTCGTACTGTCCGCTGATCGCGTCGACGTCCCAGGCGTCCACGGGGGCGCGCTGACCGATCGCGTCCAGCGCGTCCTGCCGGCCCCGGAACACCGTGACCGCGCCGAGGGCGAGCGGGGCGAGCCGGGCCCGCGCGGGCGCGGTCAGCTCGTACGGCGAGATCCACAGCCCGTCGTAGAGCGGCGCGAAGCCGAGCCAGCGCAACTGGCCGCGCAGCGCCCGGCGTTGCGCCCCATGGTCCTGCGGCAGCGAGAAGGCGACGACGGTCCAGCATCCGTCCCACGTCTGGACGTCGGTCGTGGAGGCGATGATCCAGTTACCGCCGGCGGACAGGTACTCGGCGGCGGAGCGGCTGAGCCGGTAGAAGCTGTTGCGGCCCTGCCGGCTGCCCTCCAGCACCCCCCGGCGGGCCAGCCGGCTGATCGCGGTACGCGCCCCGGCGCTCGTCACCCCGGCCTCGCCGAGCAGGGCGACGATCGCCGCGGACGGCAGGTCGGCGCGGGTGCGCAGCGTGTAGTCGGCGAGCAGGGTCACCGCGACGCTCTGCGGCGAGGTGCCGGCCTGCCGCCGGGGCAGCCGCGCGGCGGGCCCCTCGTCCGGGTAGATCTCCTCGATGTCGAACGGGTTTGCCACGCGCGCTCCGGGCTCGGCTCAGGGACGGTGCACCGACTGTAGACGAACGCCGCCGCAGCTCATCGGAGCGCATCGATTGACACTTCAGCGTCCGGCGGGAACACTATGTGCCACACGACGGAGCCGGGCCGGGCGAGACACGTCAATGGGCGAGACGCGACACCGCGGCGGTCCGGGCCGCCGGCGCGGCGCGCGCCCGCCCGTCACCGCCCGCACAGGGCGATCGAAGGAGATTCCGTGAGAATCAGAGCCAAGATGGTGGTGGCCCTGGCCGCGTCGCTGGTGGCGGCCGGCCTGGTGATCCCCGCCGTCCAACCCGCGTACGCGGCGTCGCTGACCGAGGTGACCAGCTTCGGCGACAACCCCGGCCGGATGCGCATGCACGTCTACGTCCCGGACACCCGCCCGGCCCGGCCGGCCACCGTGGTGGCCATGCACGGCTGCGGCGGCTCCGGCCCCGGCTTCTACTCCGGCAGCGAGTTCGCCGGGCTGGCCGACCGGTACGGCTTCATCGTCATCTACCCCAGCGCGACCCAGCAGGCCGGCTTCGGCAACTGCTTCGACACCTGGTCCGACGCGGCCAAGCGGCGCGGCGGCGGCAGCGACCCGGTGTCGCTCATCTCGATGGTCCGCTACGTCCAGCAGCAGTACGGCGCCGACCCGGACCGGGTCTACGCCACCGGCAGTTCGTCCGGCGGCATGATGACCAACCACATGCTGGCGCTCTACCCGGACGTCTTCAAGGCCGGCGCGGCGTTCATGGGCGTGCCGTTCAACTGCTTCGCCGGCGCCGCCGACTATCCCCCCGGCTCCAGCCAGTGCACCGGCGGGAACATGAACCGCACCCCGCAGCAGTGGGGTGACGCGGTCCGCCAGGCGTACCCCGGCTACACCGGGCCCCGCCCCCGGGTGCAGTTGTGGCACGGCACCAACGACACGCTGGTGCCGTACTCGCTGCTCCAGGAGACGATCGAGCAGTGGACGAACGTGTTCGGCCTCAGCCAGACGCCCACGTCCACCGACACCCCGCAGTCCGGCTGGAACCGGCGGCGCTACGCCGACGGCACCGGCACCGTGCAGGTCGAGGCGTACAGCATCCAGGGCGCCGGGCACAGCCTGCCGTCGGCCGGCATGGCCGCGGCCGCGGTGGCGTTCTTCGGCCTGACCAGCACGCCCAGCCCGACCGCCACGGCCAGCCCGACGGTGTCGCCGAGCCCGACCGTCTCGCCGAGTCCGACCCTCTCGCCGACGCCCGTCCCGACCACCCCGCCGCCCGGCACCGGCGCCTGCTCGGTGAGCATCGAGCTGAACGCCTGGAACAACGGGCTGACCGAGAACATCACCATCACCAACACCGGCACCGCCGCGGTGAACGGCTGGTCGCTGACGTTCACGCTGCCCAGCGGCCAGACCATCACCTCGGGCTGGAACGCCTCCTACTCCCCCGCCTCGGGTCAGGTGACCGCGCGCAACCTCGCGTACAACGCGGTCATCCCGGCTCGCGGCTCGACCACCATCGGCTTCCAGGCCACGCACACCGGTAACACCGCCCGGCCCGGCTCGTTCAGCCTCAACGGCTCACCCTGCACGCTCGCCTGACCGGCACTCCACACTCCGGCGTTCCTTCCCACGGCGCCGGGGGCGGCCCCGCGACCCGAGAGGTCGCGGGGCCGCCGTCTACTCGGCCGGCGAGGCCGGTTCCGGCTCCCCGCCGCGACTGATCCGCAGGGTCAACACGTCGGTGCGAACCGTGATGTGGCCGTGGAACAGCGGCGCGCCGCCCGTCCCGTAACCGACCTGGGTCGCGGTGACCAGCGGGTGTCCGATCGCCACGCCGAGCCGCTCGGTGGCCTCCTCGTCGGCGAGCACCGCGGAGAGTTCGATCTCCGCCCGCCGCACCGGCATGCCGGTCGCGCTGGCCAGGAACTCGAACATGTCCAGGTCGATGCTGAGCAACCCGGACGGGTCGAGGTCACGGCCGTCGAAGCGCAGCGGCAGGTGATCACGGATCCAGGCCGCCGGTACCCCGTCCACGGCGAAGAGCCGGTCGACCCGCCACACCGGCGAGTCCGGCTCCAGGCCGAGGACGCGGGCGCAGTCGGCCGGGCACTTCGCCCGGCTGACCGCCGCGTCCTGAAGCGTCGGACGGTGGCCCGAGGCGGTGATCCGGTCCCGCAGCGCGGTGACGTCCCCGATGGACACCGGCACCCGTTCGGCGTCGTCGTGCACGAAGGTGCCGATCCCCCAGGTCCGGGTGACCACCCCCTCGGCGACGAGCTGCCCCAGCACCTCGCGCACGGTCGCGCGACTGACCTCCAGACGCTCGGCCAGGTCCCGCTCGTTGGGCAGCTTCTCCCCCGACCGGAACTCGCTGCCGATCAGCTGCCGTAGCCGGCCGTGCGCCGCCTGTAGCGCGGTCTCCCGCCGAGCCATCCGCCCTCACCTCATCACTGCCCGCCGCCGCGTCGGCGTACGGAGTGTAGTTCGTCCGCGTGCGCTCAGCCGATCACCCGGGACGGCGTCACCAGACCTGCTCCAGCACCCGGATCGTGTTGCCGCCGATCACCTTGGCGATCTCGTCGTCGGAGTAGTCGTGCGCCACCAGCCAGCCCACGATGTTGCCGAACGCCTCGCCCGGATTCTCCAGCCCGGACACGTACTCCACCCGCGGGTGCTGCGGACGGTTGCCGGCGTCGTGGGCGTAGTTGCCGGCGTAGGTGTCGTGCACCCCCACGTGGTCGCCGAACATGGTGTCCGGGCCGAACGTGACGTGGTCGATGCCGACCAGGTCGACGCAGTAGGTGAAGTGGTCCATCACCGACTCGATCGAATGGTGCTGGTGCGCCTGCGAGAGCGTGGTGTGCGGGGCGGCCTCGATGCCGATCACGCCACCTCGCTCGGCACAGGCCCGGATCACCTCGTCCGGCTTCATGCGGGAGGTGTCCCAGACCGAGCGGGCGCCGGCGTGGGTGATGAACACCGGCACCCGGCTGGCCTCGATCACATCCAGGCAGGTCTGGTCGCCGGAGTGCGAGATGTCGATGGCGATGCCGAGCTTGTTCATCCGGTCCACCGCACGCCGGCCGAAGTGCGTCAGCCCGCCGTCGTGCTTCTCCGACAGGCCCCCGCCCAGCATGTTCGCCTGGCTGTACGCGATGCCGAGCTGGCGTACGCCGAAGCCGTAGAGGATGTCGATCCGGTCCAGCTCGTTCTCGATCGGACTGCTGCACTCCAGGCCTGCGACCAGGGCCAGTCGGCCGTCCCGCTTCGCGGCGTGGATGTCGTCCAGGGACGTGGCCAGGAAGACGTGGTCCTGCTTGTAGAGGTCGCTCATCCGCATCCCGAGGGCGTAGACGAGGTCGTTCCACTTCCAACCGTTCTCGCTCGTCACACAGGAGGCGCCGGCCATGAAGTTGTCGAAGACGGCGGTCAGGCCCGAGCGCGCCAGCCCCTCGTACCCGGTGCGCTGGCGGGCGGTGCGGTTGTAGGCCCGCAGCTCACGGACGTCGGCGGGCAGGACCACCGGATGCTCGTGCAGCGAGATGGCGGCGTGCTCGGTGAGCAGCCGCGTCACCCGCGCCCGCTGGGCGTCGGTCAGACCGAGGTCGTGCTCCGGCACCCGGCCGATCTCCTCGGCCAACGTGAACACCCGGTAGTCCGAGTGCGGTTCCAGGTACGAGTACGACCTGTGACCCTTGTACCGGGGGGCGGGTTCTTGCAGCAAGACGCTTCTCCTTTGGCGATCGCCGGCCGTCACGCGGCCAGCGGGAAGTGGCAGGCGACCGGATGCGGCCCGGCGGCCAGCGGCGGCTCGGTACTGGCACAGGTGTCGGTCGCCTGCCAGCAGCGGGTCCGGAAACGGCAGCCGGAGGGTGGGTCGACCGGGCTGGGCGGGTCGCCGGCCAGCAAGATGCGCTGCCGCTGCCGCCGGCCGGCGGGGTCCGGCACCGGCACGGCCGACAGCAGCGCCCGGGTGTACGGGTGCCGGGGCGACTCGTAGAGGTTGGTCTCCGGGCCGGTCTCCACGAGCTTGCCCAGGTACATCACGGCGACCCGGTCGGAGATGTGGCGCACCACGGACAGGTCGTGGGCGATGAAGACGTACGCGACGCCGAGTTCCTCCTGGAGCCGCTCCAGGAGGTTGACCACCTGCGCCTGGACCGACACGTCCAGTGCGGAGACGGGCTCGTCGCAGACGATCACGTCGGGGTTCAGCGCGAGCGCCCGGGCGATGCCGATGCGCTGGCGCTGCCCGCCGGAGAACTGGTGCGGGTAGCGGTCCAGGTGCAGGCCGGGGTCGAGACCGACCAGGTCGAGCAGCTCCTTGATCCGCTCGACCCGGCGCCGGCGGTCCAGCACGTCCGGGTGGATCTCGAACGGCTGGAGCAGGATCTCCCGGATCGTGCGGCGGGGGTTCAGCGAGGTGTACGGGTCCTGGAGCACGATCTGGATCCGCCGGCGCAGGGCCCGCAGCTCCCGCCCCCTGGCCTTGTGCACCACTGACGTGCCGAAGCGCACCTCGCCGGAGGTGGGTTGCTCCAGCCCGACGAGCATGCGGGCCAGCGTGCTCTTGCCGCAGCCGGACTCGCCCACCACGCCGAGCGTCTCGCCCCGGCGCAGGTCGAAGGAGACACCGTCGACGGCTTTGACCACGCCGCCGGAGGCGAACGGGACCCGCCCCTTGAGCGGGAAGTGCTTGACCAGGTTCTCGACCCGCAGCACGACCTCATCGGCGGGTGGCATCGAGCACCTCCTCGTGGTGGTGACAGGCGCTGGCCCGGTCGGCCGGCAGCGCCCGCAGCGGCGGCAGGGCGATCCGGCATTCGTCGGTGACCCGGTGACAACGCAGGTGGAACGGGCAGCCGGCGGGGAGCCGAGCCGGGTTGGGCGGAGCGCCGGGAATCGCGTAGAGCTGCTCGTCGCGCCGGTCCACCCGGGGCATCGAGTTGAGCAGCCCTTCGGTGTAGGGGTGCGCCGGACCGGCGAAGATCTGCTCGACGGTGCCCCGTTCGACGATCCGGCCGGCGTACATCACCGCCACGTCGTCGGCGACCTCGGCGACCACGCCCAGGTCGTGTGTGATCAGCAGCAGGCCCATTCCGCTGTCCCGCTGGATCTCCGCGAGCAACTCCATCACCTGGGCCTGCACGGTCACGTCCAGGGCGGTGGTGGGCTCGTCCGCGATCAGCAGGGCCGGTTCGAGGGCGATCGCCAACGCGATCATGATGCGCTGGCGCATGCCGCCGGAGAACTGGTGCGGGTAGTCCCGGATCCGGTCCTTGGCCGCCGGGATCCGCACCCGGTCGACCAGTTCGACGGCGCGGCGCCGGGCGTCGGCCCGGGACATGCCCCGCCGGACCCGCAGCACCTCCACGATCTGGTGTCCGACGGTGAAGACCGGGTTGAGCGCGGCCATCGCGTCCTGGAAGACCATCCCGATCTCTTCGCCACTGACCCGCTCCCGCTGCTTGCGTGGCAGGGTCAGCAGCTCCCGGCCCCGCAGCTGGACCGAGCCGGCGACCGTCGCCGGCGGGACGTCGAGGATGCCCATCACCGCCTGCGCGGTGACGCTCTTGCCGGAGCCGGACTCACCGAGGATGGCAAGGGTCTGGCCCGACTCGACACGCAGCGACACCCCGTTCACCGCGTTCACCGGGCCGGTCGGGCCCGGGAACGCGACCCGCAGGTCGGCGATCTCCAGCAGGCTCATCGGAGCACTCCGGCCCGGCTGAGGAAGTCCCGCACCACCTGCTGGAACCGCTCTGGCTCCTCCAACTGCGGCGAGTGGCCGGAGGACTCGAAGACCACCAGCTCGCCGTGGGGCACCAGGTCCGCGATGACCTGAGAGGCGGCCACCGGGGTACGCCAGTCGTGCCGGCCCACAGTCACCAGGGTCGGGCACGTGATCGACGGCAGCTTCGGCTTCAGGTCGTAGCGGGGCATGTTCTGCCCGAAGGCGGCGTTGTGGGTGCGGTAGTGGAACCGGGTGGCGGCTAGCCGCGCCTCGTCCTTGGCCGGGTCGTGCCGGTGGTCGTAGAGCGGCAGGATCGCTCGCCAGTACTCGCGCAACTGCTCGTTGCTCTCGAACCGGCCGGTGCCGATCCGGCCGATGACCCACTCCGGGATCACCGAACGGTCGGTGTTGCGGGCCCGCTCCACGGCCAGGTGGTCGTGCGCGGTGTCCGCGGCGGTGTCCCGCAGCACCAGCGCGGAGACCCGGTCCGGGTGGGCGATGGCGTACTCCATGGCGATGAACCCGCCGTACGAACCGCCGGCCATGACGATCGTCTCGTAGCCGAAGTGCGCGCGGATGGCGTCCACGTCGGCCACCCACTGCTCGTGGGTGAACGGTCCGTCGTCGCTGGACTCGCCGGAGCCGCGGGCGTCGAAGACGATGACCCGCATCCGGTCGGCGAACGGGCCGAACGAGCGCTTCGGCTCCTGGCGGGAACCGAGGCCCGGGGCACCGTGGTGCACGATCATGGCCGGGCCGTCGACCGGGCCGAACGCCTCGACGACCAGTTCCGCTCCGTTGATTCTCATCGGATCCCCTCGATGATGTTGGATGCCAGGTCACGCGGGTACCGGGTGAGCCGGCGCGGGCCGTCGTCCTGCACCAGGACCGTGTCGGAGATGCGGTAGCCGGCGTGGCCGGGCACGTAGACGCCGGGCTCGCTGGACAGCAGCATCCCGGGGGCGAGCACGGTGTGGTCCCCGTCGGAGACCCAGGGCGCCTCGTGGTTCTGCAGCCCGATGCCGTGGCCCTGCCGGTGCCGGATGTAGTCGCCCAGGCCCCGGTCCCGCAGGACGTCCAGGCAGATCCGGTTGACCTCGGCGCAGGTACGGCCGGCGACCATCGCCTGGGTGCCCACCTCCTGGGCCTCCCGGTCGGCCTCGTAGTAGCGCACCTGCTCGGCGCTGGGCTCGCCGATGACGAACGTCCGTTCGCTCTCCACGAACCGGCTGGCCACCGCCGCGCCGAGGGAGAGGATCAGGGTGTCGCCCGGCTGGAGCCGCCGACGGGTCGGCAGGCCGTGCGGCAGGGCGGAGTTCGGGCCGGCGTAGACCAGCCCGCCGGCCAGCTTGGTGGTGTAGACGACGAGGTCGTAATCGGCGTACATCCGGTCGGTGCCGTAGCCGATCACGTGCCGGGCGATCTCGTCCTCGCGCGGCAGCGGCCCTCCGGCGGCGAGCGCCTCCTCGATCAGGGCCCGTCCGGCGGCCAGCATCTCGTCGCAGATCCGCGCGGCGGCCTCGTGGAACGGGATCTCCTCGGGGAACTTGCGCAGCCGCAGCTCGGCGACCGCGTCCGTGGTCTCCAGGGTGGCCCCGTCGATGGCCCCGGCCAGCGCCCGGAACGTGCCGACCGCCAGGCCCGCGCCCACGCCGATGCGGCGGACCGGACCGCCCGGGCGGGACAACGCCGAGGCGAGCGTCTCCTCGGCGGTGACCACGCCCGGGTACTCGAAGTAGGTGAGGGTCGGGACCGTCACGCCCTGCTGGGCCGCGTACTCCTCGTCGAGGCGCGGGATCACCAGCAGCGGATCCCCCGCACGCGGCAGCCAGAGATACACCGGACGTTCGGTGGCGATGTAGAAGAATCCGCTGAGGAAGGCGACCTCCGCCGGCGAGGTGGCCAGGAACCCGTCCAGGCCACGTTGTTCGAGCGCCTCGGCGAGCCGGCTTCGGACGCTGTGGTAGAAGCTCTCGGGCAGTCGCATGGTCAGCCTCCGTTGCGACGGGGGTCGCGGGTGTCGTTGAACCGGGTTCCGGCGAGGGTCGCCGCCAGCACCAGGAACAAGATCGCCAGGGACGGGAAGAGCGTCTGCCACCAGGCGATCGCGATCGTGCCGCTGCGCTGGGCGTTGAGCAGGATCCGTCCCCAGGACCAGGCGTCCGGGTCGCCGAGGCCGAGGAAGCTCAGGCCCGCCTCGGAGATCACCGCCCGGGAGGCGGTGAGCAGCACGCTGACCACCATCAGCGAGACGACGGCGGGCAGGATCTCCCGGGTGACGATCCGCCAGCCGGTGGCCCCGAGCACCCGGGCGCCGTCGATGTAGGGCATCGCGCTGATCACCAGGCCCTGCGACCGGATCAGCCGGGCGACCTCGGGCCAGGCGAAGAACCCGATGATCAGGGTCAGCGTCGTGACGCTCGGGCTGACCACCGCCGCCAGCATGATCATCAGCGGCAGGGTGGGCAGCGCCAGCATCACGTCGGTGATCACCGTGGCGACCGCGTCGAACGGCCGGAAGTACGCCGCGGCCAGCCCGATCGCGGTGCCCAGCACGATGGCGAGCAGTGACGCGGCCAGGCCGATCACCATGCTGGTCCGGGTGCCCCAGACCACCTGGGCGAAGATGTCCTGCCCGAGGTCGTCGGTGCCGAACCAGTGCGCCCCGGAGGGGGGTTGCAGCACGTCCGCGCCCGCGCCGGCGGGCTCGTCGGCGATCAGCGGCGCGAAGATCGCCAGCAACGCCATCACGAGCAGCACCAGCACGGACAGCGCCACGACGGGCTGACGCAGGTAGCCGGAGAGGAAGGACCGCTTGGGCGCGGCCGGGGCCGGCGGCAGCGCCTGCTCGGTCAGCACGGGGGCACTCACGGCACCCTCCCTTCGGTGGCGGCGGACGGATCCGGGCGACGTGCCGCGACGCTGCGCGCGTTCACAGCCGGATCCGGGGGTTGAGGACCGCGTAGAGCATGTCGGTCAGGGCGTTGGCGATCACCACGGTGACGGCGAGCATGATGAACGCACCCTGGATCACCGGGTAGTCCTGCTGCCCGACCGCCTCGTAGATCAGCCGGCCGACCCCGGGGTAGGCGAAGACCGTCTCGGTCAGCACCGCACCGCCGACCAGGGTGCCCAGTTGCAGGCCCATCAGGGTCAGTGCCGGCAGGATCGCGTTGCGCAGGCCGTGCTTCCACACCCGGCGCCGGGCCGAGAGACCACGCGCCTGCGCGGCGCGGATGTAGTCCTCGCCGAGGACTTCGATCATGTTGGTACGAAGGGTCAGCGCGTACGGGCCGAGCTGCACCAGGACCAGGGAGAGCACCGGCAGCACCAGGTGGTGGGCCAGGCTCAGGTAGGCCGCCGCGCCCCGGGTGTCCGGGTCGATCGCCCCACCGATCGGGAACCAGCCGAGCTGGGCGCCGAAGAAGACCAGCAGCAGGATCGCGACGCTCGGCACGAACAGCGCGTTCGCGCTGATCCCGAAGCCCTGCAACGCGCGGTCGAGCCACTTGCCGCGGTTGACCGCGGCGGCCACGCCGATCGGGATACCGACGGCGATGGTCAGGACGAACGCGCTGCCGGCCAGCAGCAACGTCCAGGGCAGCCGGTCGAGGATGATGTCGGTGACCGGCTGGATCTGGCGGAACGAGATGCCCAGGTTGCCCTGGACCAGCTCGCGCAGGTACGACACGTACTGCTCCCACAGCGGACGGTCCAGGCCGTACGTCTTGAGCAGTGCCGCCTGCATCTCCGGTGTCATGTCGCCCTCGACCATGAGGGTCGTGGGGTCCCCCGGCAGGAGCCGGAGCAGAAAGAACGTCGAAGTGATCGCAATCCACACGGTCAGGACGGCCTTCAGTGCCCGGCTGAGCACGAAACGCGCCACGGGGGACCCCTCCTCTCCCTCTAGGTTGGGTGGGTTACTTGACCGGGGTGACCTGGGCCAGCGAGTACGCGGTGACCATGCCGAGCAGGTCCGACGGCGACGGGACGAAGCCGGTGAACTTGCTGGCGTTGTAGGCGAACTGGAAGTTCTCCACGTACAGCGGGGTCAGGTACGCCTGCTCGTGCACGACCTTGTCAATGTTCTTGATCTTGGTCTTGAACGCCTCCGCGTCGGTGGTGCCGGCCGCGTCGTTGATCAGCGCGTCCATCTCCGCCGACTCGAGCAGGTTGTAGTTGATGCCACCCGGGTTGCTGGACAGGTAGGTGCTGCGCAGCTGGTCCATCGGGTTGTCGAAGACACCCCACTGCGAGGCGTCGATGTCGTACTCGCCGTTCTTGGTGCGGGTGAGGAAGGTGTTCCGCTCCACGCACTCGTTCTCCAGCTTCACGCCGGCCTTGGCCGCGCTCTCCCGGAACAGCTGCACGACCCGGGTGATGTTGGCGTTGGACTGGTCGCACGCCACGCCGAACGTCAGCTCGTCGAAGAAGCCGTCGTTGTTGGCGTCCTTGTAGCCGGCCGCGCTGAGCTTGGCCTTCGCGCCCGCCGGGTCGAACGGGTACGGCTGCAGCTCGGTGTTGTCGTACTCGGAGAAGATCGGCGAGATCGGGCCGGCCATCTGCTGGCCGTCGCCCTGCAGCACGGCCGAGATGATCGCCTTGGTGTCGACCGCCATCGACAGCGCCTGCCGGACGTCCTGGTCGGCGAGGTACTTGTTCTTCATGTTGTAGGTCAGGTGCGCGAAGCCGAGGGCGCCGACCTTCTTCAGCTTGATCTTGTCGTCGTTCTCGAAGGTCTTCGCCGCCGAGACCGGCACCGGGGTGCCCATCATGTCGATGTCACCGTTGCGCAGCGCCAGCATCATGGTGTTCACGTCCGGGTAGACCCGGTACTCGACCTGGCTCACCGCGGCCTTGCCACCCGGCGCGAGCGGGTAGTGCTCGTTGCGCTTCATGACGTAGCGCTGGCCCTTGGTGATGCTGTCCAGGACGAACGGCCCGGCGCCGACCCAGTTGGAGTCGTTGGCGAACTTGGACAGGTCACCGGCCGGCTCGAAGATGTGCTTCGGCACGACCGACATCCAGAAGCCGACGCCCTCGGCGAACGGCGCGTACGGCTGGGAGAGCTTGAACTTGACGGTGGTGGCGTCCGGCGCCTCGACCGACTCGACCCAGGTCAGCTTCGCCGCGACGTTGCCGAGCTTGTACTTCATGATCGACTCGGCGGAGAACTTCACGTCCTCGGCGACCACCGGCTTGCCGTCGGTCCACTTGAAGTCGTCGCGCAGCACGAAGACGGCGGTCTTGCCGTCGTCCTCGTAGCGGTACTCCTTGGCCAGCTCCGGCGACTTCTTCGCGTTCTCGTCGATCCGCAGCAGGTGCGGGTACATCGCGTTGAGGATCCACGAGTCCGTCTTGCTCAGCGACTGGAGCGGGTTGAAGTTGCTCACGTCGGTGGTGGTGCCGATCCGCAGCACCGAGTCCGACGACGAACCACTGGAGGAGGACGTCTCCTCGTTCAGGCCGCAGCCGGAGACACCGAGCGTGGCCGCCACGCCGAGCGCGACAGCGAGCCGCCACCGACCCTTGACTGTCTTGTTCACCAAACCTCCTGAAGAACCCGGATGATGTTGCCGCCGATGACCTTGGCGATCTCCTCGTCGGAGTAACCGTGCGTGACCAACCACCCGACGATGTTGCTGAAGCACTCCGCCGGGTTCTCCATGCCACTCACGTACGGAACCCGAGGGTGGTCCACCACGCCGTGGGCCTTTCCGATCGCCAGGTGCTGGGTAAAGCTGTCGTGCAGTCCGACGTGGTCACCGAAGTTGGTGTCCGGGCCGAACGCGACGTGGTCGATGCCGACCAACTCCACGCAGTAGGTGAAGTGGTCCATCACCGACTCGATCGAGTGGTGCGGGTGGTCGTCCGAGAGGGTGGTGTGCGGAGCGGCCTCGATGCCGATCACGCCACCCCGCTCGGCGCAGGCCCGGATCACCTCGTCCGGCTTCATCCGGGGGGTGTTCCAGACCGAGCGGGCACCGGCGTGGGTGATGAACACCGGCACCCGGCTGGCCTCGATCACGTCCAGCGACGTCTGGTCGCCGGAGTGCGAGATGTCGATGGCGATGCCGAGCTTGTTCATCCGGTCCACCGCACGTCGGCCGAAGTGCGTCAGCCCGCCGTCGCGGTCCTCGGAGAGGCCGGAACCGAGCATGTTCGCCTGGCTGTACGCGATGCCCATCTGGCGTACGCCGAAGCCGTAGAGGATGTCGATCCGGTCCAGCTCGTTCTCGATCATCGTGGCTGCTTCCAGGCCGGCCACCAGGGCGATCTGCCCGTTGCGCTTGGCCTCGAAGATCTGTTCGAGCGTGGTCGCCACCACCACGTGGTCCTGCTTGGCGACGTCGGCGAAGCGCAGGCCGATGTCGTAGATGACGTCGTCCCACTTCCAGGCGTGCTCGCTGGTCACGCAGCCGGTGCCGTTCATGAAGTTGTCGAAGACCGCGGTCATGCCGGAGCGGGCCAGGCCCTCGAACCCGAAGGCGTTACGGCCGGTCCGGTTGTAGTCGCGCAACTGCGTCACGTCGGCCGGCAGGATCTTCGGGTGTTCGTGGAGCGAGATGGCCATGTGCTCACGCAGCAGCCGGGAGACCCGGGCTCGCTGCTCGTCGCTCAGGCCGAGGTCGTGTTCCGGCACCCGGCCGATCTGCGGCGCGAGCTCGAAGACCTTGTAGTCCACATGCGGCACCAGGTAGTCGAAGGACCGGTATCCGGCGTAGCGGGGGGCGGGTTCCTGCACTGGTCTGCTCACCTCGTCAGCTAGAGGCATGAGGATCGAGGTCTGACCTCATGCCTCGTGGAACGTACCGAGCGCGACCGCGTCGCAGGAATACCTCGTGACCTTTCCGTTACCCGAATCGGGGAACATTCCCGCAGGCCGGGACAGGTGCAGGCGCGCAGTGCCGCACAACTGAGCCAGACCGGACCGAACGCCCGAGGCCGTCGCGCCGAACGGGTGAGCGCCTGCAATCCACCCCGCCGCCACCACAATTCCTCCAGGTGGTCAGACCACTGGGCAATGGGTGGCACCCAGCGGCCCCGCAGTCGAGGTGCTTCCGCCACGCCCACCTCCGGCAAGACGTTGAACCGATCGGTTCAGTGTCGTACGGTGAACCTCGTGGTTCAGCAAGAGACGCTCGACCGGGTGTTCGCCAGCCTGGCCGACCCGACCCGGCGCGACATCCTGATCCGGCTCGGCGCCGGCCCGGCCACCATCAGCGAGCTCACCGAGCCCACCGGGATGACCCTCACCGGCATGCGCAAGCACGTCCGCGCGCTGGAGGACGCGGGCCTCGTGGTGACGCGCAAGGTCGGCCGGTCCCGGCAGTGCCGGCTCAGCGAGGCACCGCTGGACTCGGCGATGGCCTGGATCGCCTTCTACCGACGGCTCTGGGCCCGTCGCCTCGACGGCCTCGACGCCTACCTCACACTCACCACGGAGGACCGCGACCATGACGCTCCACATGCGAGTGACACGACACCTTCCGGGCACCCCTGACGAGGCGTTCGACGCCTACACCGACGCCGGCAAACAGAAGATCTGGTTCGGCATCCTCGACGAGGAGCCCGGCATCGTGGAGATCGACGTCGACCTGCGGGTCGGTGGGAGGCAGACCGCGGTCTGGGGCCCCTCCCCCGACATGCTGTTCCGCGAGACGCAGACGTTCCTGGAGATCGACCGCCCGCACCGGCTGGTGACCGAGTCGACGGGCACCGGCCCGGACGGCACGACCATGACCACGCGCATCGAAGTCACCTTCGAGGCGCGCGACGGCGGCACGCTGATGACTGTGGTGCAGAGCGGCTTCCCCACCCCGCAGCTGCGCGACTTCTTCGTCGGCGAGGTCTGGACGGGGGCGTTCGCCCGCATCGAGGCGTACCTGACCCGAGAGCACGCAGAGGAGACATCCCGTGGCTGACCTGCCCCGCACCGCCGTCGTCGCCCTCGCCACCGCCGTCGCGGTGGTCGTCAACCTGATCGTGTACGCGATCGGCCGGGCGGCCGGCGGCAGCTTCCTGTTCACCGCCGACGACCGGCGGGTCGAGGTCGACGCGGTGACCGTCGCGGGCTTCAGCGCACTGCCGCTGGCGCTCGGCCTCACCGCCGTCGCCGTGCTGGCGCCCCGGTTCGCCTGGGTGGTCCGGGCGGCGCTGATCGTCGGCCCGGCGCTCGCGGTGCTCACGATCGCCACCATGACGCTGCCCGCCGACCTGGACGCCACCAGCAAGATCACGCTGGCCGCGTGTCACCTCACGCTCGCGCCGATCATCGTGGTCGCGGTGACCGTCCTCGGACGGCGCGCGCGCCGCGCCACCGCGGGCCCGGTAACCGCCTGACGCCGGGCGCGGCAGGCCGCGCATCGCCGGTCCCGTCACGGAGTGTGGCCGGCTAGACAACCACCACCACCATCTTGCCGACACCGTGTTGCTAACATGGCGACATGGTGTCGACAAGATTGAGAGGTGGCGGCTGATGTTCCTGGCCATTCGCGAGCTGGGGTTCGCGCGGCTGCGGTTCGCCCTGATGGGGGCCGTGATCGCGCTGATCTCGGTGCTGATGGTGATGTTGTCCGGCCTGTCCGTCGGGCTGGTCCGTGACGGCGTCTCCGGCCTGCAGAACCTGCCGGTCACCTCGTTCGCCTTCGCCCACGGCGTGCAGCACGACTCGGCGTTCTCGCGCAGCGTGGTGGACGCCTCGGCGGTGGACACCTGGCGCGACCAGCCGGGCGTGGCCGAGGCGACCCCGTTCGGCAACACGCTCATCAACGGGCGTACCGACGGGGGCACCGAGGTCGACCTGGCGCTGTTCGGCGTCGAGACCGGATCGTTCCTGTCGCCCGCCGTCAGCGAGGGCGACCGGCTCGGCCCGGCGGACGGGATCGTGGTGAGCCCCACCGCTATCGACGCGGGCCTGCGGGTCGGCGACACGGTGACGGTGGACCGGCTGGGCACGCGGCTGCGCGTCGTCGGCGTCACCGAGCAGCAGGACACGTTCGGCCACGTCGACGTGGCGTACGTGCCGCTGGCGACGTGGCAGGAGGTCAAGTCCGGCACCCCGGCCGGCGCACAGGTGCCGGCCCAGGCCGCCCAGGAGATCACCGCCGTCGCGGTCCGCGCGGCCGACGGCGCCTCGGTGGACCTGGCCGCCGGTGACAAGGCGGCGGGCACGGAGAGCCTGACGCTCGACGAGTCGTACGGCGCCTCGCCCGGCTACACCGCCGAGACCACCACGCTCCAGCTGATCCAGGGCTTCCTCTACGCGATCTCGGCGCTCGTGGCCGGCGCGTTCTTCGCGGTCTGGGCGATCCAGCGCAAGCAGGAGGTCGCCGTGCTGCGGGCACTTGGTGCCTCGACCGGCTGGGTGCTGCGCGACGCGCTCACCCAGGCACTCATCCTGCTGGCAGTCGCCATCGCGGTCGGCATGGGGATCGGCCTCGGTCTCGGCGCGCTGATCTCGGGCGGCAACGTCCCGTTCGCGCTGCACCCGCAGAGCATCGCCGCCGCCGCGGCCGGCCTGCTCGTGCTCGGCCTGGTCGGCGCGGCAGCCGCCGTCGTCCGCCTCACCTCCATCGACCCGGCGACCGCCCTGGGAGGCAACCGATGAGCAGCCGGCCCACAGCGTCCCCCTCGACGGCGGGCACCGCCCCGGCCGACCTCGGCCTGGTCATGCGCGGCGTCCACCTGCGGCACGGCGACGGCGCGGAGACCGTGCACGCGCTCGACGACGTGGATCTGACCGTCGCGCCGGGTGAGCTGGCCGCGATCGTCGGGCCGTCCGGCGCGGGCAAGTCCAGCCTGCTCGCCGTGGCCGGCGGGCTGGCCCGCCCCGACGAGGGCACCGTCACCGTGGCCGGGCACGACATGACCGTGTCCAGCCGCCGGGCGCGCACCGAGCTGCGCCGCCGGCACGTGGGGTTCGTGTTCCAGTCGGGCAACCTGCTGCCCGCGCTGACCGCCGCCGACCAGCTGCGCCTGCCGCTGCGGCTGGGCGGGCGACGGGAGCGGACCGGACGCGACCCGCTGGAGATGCTCGCGCACGTCGGCCTGGCCGGTAAGGCCGACCGGCGGCCGCACCAGCTCTCCGGCGGCGAGCGCCAGCGCGTCGGCATCGCCCGGGCGCTGATGACCGAGCCGTCGGTGCTGCTGGTGGACGAGCCGACGGCGGCGCTGGACCGGGCCCGCAGCCACGACATCGTGCAGCTGCTCGCCCAGGAGGCGCGGGAGCGCTCGGTGGCCGTCGTGATGGTCACTCACGATCACGACGTGCTGCAATACTGTGACACCATCTACGAGATGATCGACGGCAAGCTCGCCACGAGCAGCTGACCGCGACGAGCAGGGAGCGACGCGGACCGGACACGGGCGGCGGGAGACACGGGGAGGTCGCGGTGCCGAAGATCCAAGCCTCGACCGTCGCGGAACACCGGGCCGCGCAGCGGGCGGCGTTGCTCGACGCCGCCCGCACCCTGCTCTCCGAGCACCCGGAGCAGATCCCGAGCCTGGCCGACGTGGCCCGGCACGCCGGGCTGGCCCGGTCCAGCGCGTACTCGTATTTCAAGTCCCGCACCGACATGTTCGACGTGCTGGTCGCCGACACGTTCCCCCGGTGGTCGGCCTTCGTCGAGAAGCGGATGGCCGAGGCCCGCACGCCGGGGGCGAGGATCCTGGCGTACGTCGAGGCCAACCTGCAGCTGGTCGCGCGGGGCGACCACGCGCTGGCCCGGGCGCTGGCGTCGGCGGGCAACAGCGAGGTGCTGGCGACCTCCAGCCGGCTGCTGCACGACAGCCTCGAGGCGCCGTTGCGCGCCGCGCTCACCGAGCACGGGGCGAGCGACCCGGACCGGATGGCGGAACTCGTCCAGTCGGTCGTCTACGCCCTGAGCCGCATGATCGAGAACGGTCTCGACCTTCCGGCGGCCACCAGCCTCGCCCGCGAGTTGCTCACGCCGTACCTGCGTCCGGACGCCGGCTGACCGCCCCCCTCCGGGACGGCCGGCGACCGCGCCTCCACCACATCCGCTGACGGACGACGGCCCGGGTCGTCGCGACGGCCGCACCCACCGGTGCGGCCGGGCGCAGGCCCGGGCCGTCCCGTGTCCGGAGCCGCGCCGGGAGGCGTGCCGGCGTTCCCGGCGGAGGGCCGCCGACGCGGCCGGGTGCGGCCGTCCGAACGATCGGCACGGGCCGCCGACCGGCGAGCGGCGGCCGGCACCGTCGTCCGATCAGGAGGAACCGAACGATCGACCGCCGCATCGACGGTCATCGTCGGTCAGCGTTCCGCCTAGTGGAACAGCAGCTCAGGGGTGGTGCGGCGAACTAAGTTACTGCTCAGTAGCCCGTTGACGGCATGTGAACCCGGCCCTACCGTTCCACTCAATCGAACGGCGTACGGTTCATCCGAACGCTCTCGGCCTCGCCGAGTGCGGCCCGAAACAGGAAGTCCGAGGCATGCTCGACGACAAGCTTCTCGCTCTTCTCTCCCCCACCCGGCTCGGTCGTCTCACATTGCGGAACCGGGTCTTCGTCCCCGGCCACACCACCAACTTCGGACTGAACAATGTGCCCACCGCCCGCCACGTCGCCTACCACGCGGAGCGGGCGCGCGGCGGCGCCGGCCTGATCATCACCGAGGCCATCCGCGTGCACCCCACGAGCGCGGGCCGCAGCATCAGCCTCGGCAGCTTCGACGACTCGTCGATCCCGGCGTACGCGGCGGTGACCGAGGCCGTGCACGAGCACGGGGCCCGCATGTTCGCCCAGATCATGCACGCCGGACGGCAGGCCAACGGCGGCGCGACGCGTACCGCCGCCTGGTCCTCGTCGCCGGTGCCGTGGGCGGCCGGCTCGCACGTGCCGCACGCGATGGGACGCCGGGACATCGCCGTCGTCGTCGAGGCGTTCGCCGCCGCCGCGCGGCGCATGCGCGAGGCCGGCTTCGACGGCCTGGAGGTGCACGCCGGCCACGGCCACCTGCTCCAGCAGTTCCTCTCGCCGCACACGAACACCCGCGACGACGCGTACGGCGGCAGCCTCGACAACCGGATGCGCCTGACCCGCGAGGTGCTCACGGCGGTTCTCGCCGCCGCACCCGAGCTGCCCGTCGGGCTGCGGGTCAGCGCCGACGAGTTCCTGCCCGGCGGCCTCGACCCGGCCGCCGTGCTGGAGATCGTCGGGAAGCTGCGCGCCGAGTTCCCCCTCGCCTACGTGCACGTCAGCCACTCCGCCTACCACGGCAGCTTCTCGCTCGCGACGCAGATGGCGGACATGAGCTTCGGCCACGCCCCGTTCCGGCACCACGCGGCGCTGTTCAAGCGGGAGTTCCCGGACCTGCCGGTGCTCGCGGTGTGCCGGCTGGACAGCCTGCCGGAGGCGGCCGAACTCGTCGCCGCCGGTGAGGCCGACCTGGTCGGCCTGGCCCGCCCGCACATCGCCGACCCGCACCTGGTCCGCAAGGCCGAGCAGGGCCGCCAGCACGAGGTACGCGCCTGCCTGGCCTGCAACCAGGGCTGCATCGGCCGGCTGGAGAGCAGCCTGCCCATCTCCTGCGTGGTGAACCCCGAGGTCGGCGCCGAGCGGGAGTGGGCCGACGCCTGGCCGGAACTGCCCGGACCGTCCGGCGCGCGGGACGTCCTGGTCGTCGGCGGCGGTCCGGCCGGCTTGGAGGCAGCCCTCTCCGCGCACCGGGCCGGGCACCGGGTGACAGTGGTCGAGGCACGCGACCGGCTCGGCGGGCAGGTCGAGGTGGCCGCGCGCGTACCCGGCCGGGAGCGGCTCGGCCTGCTCACCCGCGACCTGGCCCGCGACGTGGCGGCCGCCGGCATCCCGGTCCGGCTCGGCCACCGCGCCGGCGTCGAGGACGTGCTGTCCGGCGGCTACCAGGACGTCGTCCTCGCCACCGGCTCCCGGCCCGCCCGCCGCGACCTGCCCGGCGGCCCGCCGGTGATCGACATCTGGCAGGCCGTCGACCACCTGGCCGACCCCGGCTACCGGCCGGCCGGCACCGTCGTCGTGCTCGACGACGAGGGCACCTGGTCGGCGGCGTCGGTGGCGGAGGCGTTCGCCCGGCGGGGCGCCCGCGTCCACCTCGTCTCCCCCACCGCCACGGTGAGCGCCAAGATCACCACGTACTCGCGGCTCGCGCTGCTCAAGCGCTTCGCGGACCTGGGGATCGCGGTCCACCCGATGCGGACCGCCCGCGCCGCGGGCGCCACCACGGTGGCCCTCGGCGGCCCGCTCGCCGGCGGCGACACGCTCGTCGAGGACGTCACCACGGTCGTCGACGGCGGTTCGGCGCAGGCCGCGGACGAGTTGTACCGGCAGCTCGACGCGCTGCCCGACGGCCCCCGCATCCACGTCGTCGGCGACGCGAACGCCCCCCGCACCGCCTTCGAGGCCGTCTACGAGGGACGGATGGCCGGCGCGTTCCTCGGCGCCTTCGACACCGCGTCCGCCCAGCGCGTGCGGTACGCCCACTGACCCGTCCACCCCGGTCGCGGTGCACCGCGGACCGGACCTCCCCCACCTGTAGAGGAGACAAGCATGCTGGACATCGAGGAGCGCCTCACCCTGGATGAGCGTTCCGCCGTGGACTTCGTCCTCGGCCTGCGCAAGCGCTGGGCGGACACCGTCTACCCGGCGCTGCGCGAGGAGTACGGCGCCACCGGGGCGTCCGCCGCCACCGTCGCCGACGCCGGCCAGGTGCTGCGTGGTCTTCCGCTCTACCCGTGGTTCAGCCACCTGGAGCGGGTGCAGCAGAAGATGCTCTGGAAGGTCGCCGGCGACGCGGTGCTCAGCCGCCGTGAGGAGCTGACCGACCAGCTCACCTCGCTGCCCGAGCAGCCGAAGGGCTCGCTGGAGCTGAACCCCGACCTGGAACTGCCCGACTGGTACACCGACTACGACATCCACATCCAGCCCGGCAGCTTCTTCTCCGACGACATGTCGGCCTACGTGTACGAGTTCGGCGCGCGCATCGTCATGCTGCGCGACAACGACGGCTACAAGTTCCACACGCTGTTCGCCAAGACCGCGCTGCCCGAACTGCCGGCGGCGACCCGGATCGTCGACATCGGGTGCGGTTTCGGCAAGAGCACCCGCCCGCTGCCGGCCAAGTACCCGACCGCGCAGGTGATCGGCGTGGACCTGGCCGCGCCGGGTCTGCGCCTGGCCCACGCCGAGGCCGAGGCGACCGGACTCGCGATCGACTACCGGCAGGCCGACGGCCGGGCCACCGGCATCGAGCCGGACAGCTGCGACGTGGTCACCGGCACGATGGTGCTGCACGAGATGCCGGCCGCCGCGATCCGGGAGACGATCCTGGAGGCCGCGCGCCTGCTCAAGCCGGGCGGCTCGCTGCGCTTCCTGGAGTTCATGCTCACCGGCGACCCGCTGCGCGACGCCACCGTCTACGAGCACGCCGAGCGCAACAACGAGCCGTTCTTCCACGACCTGTTCGGCTCCGACCTGATCGAGGTCTGCACCGAGGCCGGTCTGACCGACGTGTCGTGGACCCCGTTCGACGAGCGCCGCAACGGCGTCCAGCCGCAGGGCTGGGGCGACCGTCCCGAGTGGCACTTCCCCTGGGCCGTACTGGCCGCGACCAAGCCGGAGGCGTGATGAGCAACGAGTTCGACTACTTCGGAGACCCCAAGGTCGGCAAGCTGCTCGACCTGGTGCTGCAGCTGTCCACGGAGCTGCACGTGACCCGCCAGCGAGTACGCGTCGTCGAGGCGCTGCTGACCCGCTCCGGCGCGCTCACCGCGGGCGCCGTCGACGAGTTCGTCTCCACCGAGGAGGAGCAGCAGGTCCTCGACCGGGAGCGGGACGCGCTGCTGGCCCGCCTGATGCGCATCCTCACCGAGCACGGCCCCGCGGAGCACCCGCTGCGGGACCAGTGGGAGGCGGCGCTGAGCGAGAAGACCGGCTGATGAGCACACCGGACGCGCCCGGTCTGATCGACAGCTACCTGCAGCTGTGCGAGGACCGCGAACTCGACGAAGCGGGGCGCTTTCTCGCGGAGCGGGCGCGGTTGGTCTTCCCGGGCGGCCGGGAGTACTCGTCGCTGCGGGAGATGGCGGCCGCGTCGACCGGAACCTACCGGTGGGTGCGCAAGCACCGGGACCGCTACCTGGTGGGCGAGGCCGACGGGCGGGTCACTGTGACCTCGCTCGGGCGGCTGTACGGGGAATGGCTCGACGGCACTCCGTTCGAGGACATCCGCTACGCGGACGTCTTCGTGCTCGACGGCGGACTGATCGTCGAGCAGCACGTCTACAACGATCTGGCACTCGTCGCGCAGCAGCGCGACGCCTGACGGACAACGGTCGCGCGGCAGCGCGACAGCTGATTCCCCCACCTCCGCCGCTCCGGCGGCGGAGGTGGTCTCCCCCGACTCATGACGAGGTGTGTGCATATGAAACGAAAGTGGGCCCTGCTCCCGGCGGCGTTGGCCACCGCGCTGGTCCTGGCCGCGTGCGGCGGCGGCTCCGACGACGAGGCCGGCGGCGAGGGCAAGGAGGCGAAGCTGACCATGGCCATCGCCTCCGCCGTGATCGGCCCGAAGGAGGAGGTGGCCGTCTACGCGGTCGCCAAGGAACTCGGCTACTTCGCCGAGGAGAAGCTGACCGTCGAGACGATCAACGCCGACGGCTCGGTCGCCGCCCTCCAGGCGGTCGCGTCCGGCAGCGGCGACATCACCCCCGCCGACGCCGGCTCGGCGCTCGGCGCGGTGGAGAAGAACGTGCCGATCAAGGCTGTCGGCGGCCTGGTGCAGAACTGGCCGTGGGTGATGGCGGTCAAGCCGAACTCCCCGATCACCGGCGGCGCGGACCTGCGCGGCAAGAAGATCGGCGTGATCAGCCTGGCCTCCGGCTCGGCCCCGTACGCCCGCGCCTACGTCAAGGCCGCCGGCCTGGACCCGGCCGAGGACGTCGAGCTGCTGCCGGTGGGCGTCGGCGCGCAGGCCGCCGCCGCGCTCAACGACGGCAAGGTCGACATGCTGGCGCTCTACACCCAGGCGTACGCGGTCATCGAGAACGCCGGCACCGAGCTGAAGTACCTGACCAACCCGGACGTGTTCTCCGGCATCCGGTCGCTCACCTTCAGCGTCGGCGCCCGTGACTTCGACGCCAAGAAGGACTCCTACGAGCGGTTCCTGCGCGCGGCGTACAAGGCGATGCTCTTCTCGGCCAAGAACCCCGAGGCCGCCATGAAGATCGGCTACAAGGTGTTCCCGCAGATCCTCGCCGGCAAGTCCGCCGACGAGCGCCTCAAGGCGGACACCGAGAGCCTGACCGCCTGGCTGAAGACGGCCACCCCGGCCAGCGGCGACCCGGAGCAGTTCGGCGACTGGGGCGCGATCAGCGACGAGGAGTGGGCGAAGACCCAGGCGTACACCAAGGAGGCCGGGCAGATCACCGGCGAGGTCGACCTCAAGAAGCTGTGGGACCCGAGCCTGCTCTCCGGCGCCAACAACTTCGACAAGGCCGCGGTGCTGAGCAAGGCCGCGAACTACACCGCCTAGGCAGCGGACAGCGGAAGGGATTTCGATGGCCATCAAGGCGACGGCCCGCCGGGCGCAGACGCAGGCTCCGGCATCGGTGTCGGAAGACTCCTGGATCGAGATCGACGGGCTGGACAAGGAGTACCGGCCCCGGAAGTCGGCACCGACCCAGGCGTTGAGCGACATCAACCTGACGGTACGTCGCGGCGAGTTCATCTCGGTCGTGGGACCGTCCGGGTGCGGCAAGACCACTTTGCTGAAGATCCTCGCCGGGCTCAGCCCGAAGTCCGGCGGCGCGGTACGGATCGCCGGGCGGGACGTGACGAAGCCCCTTCCCGAGGTCGGGATGGTGTTCCAGGCACCGACGCTGCTGCCGTGGCGCACCATCTTCGACAACGTGATGGTGCCGGCGGAGATCCAGCGACTGGATCCCCGCCGGCACCGGGAACGCGCCCAGCAACTGCTCGACATGGTCGGTCTCAACGGCTTCGAGCAGAAGTACCCGCACGAGCTCAGCGGCGGCATGCAGCAGCGGGCCGGCATCTGCCGGGCGCTGGTGCACGACCCGGCGGTACTGCTGATGGACGAGCCGTTCGGCGCGCTCGACGCGATGACGCGCGAGTACATGAACGTGGAGCTGCTGCGCATCTGGCAGGAGAGCAACCAGACGATCGTGCTGGTCACGCACTCCATCCCGGAGGCGGTCTTCCTCTCCGACCGGGTGGTCGTGCTCAGCCCCCGGCCGGGCCGGATCGCGGAGGTCATGGACATCGACCTGGAGCGGCCGCGTGACCTCGGCGTCATGTCGTCCGACCGGGCCGGGGTCTACGTGGAGCGGATCCGCCGACACTTCAACGCCGCCGGCGTTATCGACTGACGAGGGACAGCCATGGCAACAAGCAACCTGGTCCGCGAGCCGGCCCAGCCACCGGCGCCGTCCGCCCGGCCCACCAAGCCCGCCCGGCGCAAGTTCGACCTCCGCGAGAAGCCCCAGCTCTGGCTGGTCCCGACGGTCTTCGTCGTGGTCGTGCTGGCCTGGGAGTACGGCGTCCAGCTCATCGGCGTCGACGAGTACGTCCTGCCGCTGCCGTCGAGCGTGGTCGAGTCGCTGTGGCAGCAGCTCGGCGACGACCAGTTCTGGGGTCACTTCTGGGTGACCACCCAGGAGGCGCTGCTCGGGTTCGTGATCGGTGTCGGGGCCGCGCTGGTCCTCGGCACGTTCATCTCCCAGATCAAGATCGTCGAAGCCACCCTGATGCCGTACATCGTGGCCTTCCAGACCGTGCCGAAGGTCGCCCTGGCCCCGCTGTTCGTGGTCTGGTTCGGTTTCGGCCTGACCAGCAAGGTGGTCATGGCCGCGGTGATCTCGTTCTTCCCGATGCTGGTGAACGTCATCGAGGGCCTGCGGGCGGCCGACGCCGACAAGATCCAGATGCTGACGGTGTTCGGCGCGAGCAAGACCCAGATCTTCCGGATGGTCCGGCTGCCCAGTGCGCTGCCGTTCATCTTCGCCGGCCTGGACATCGGCATCGTCTTCGCCATCCTCGGCGCGGTCGTCGGCGAGTTCATCGGCGCCAAGGAGGGCCTGGGCTACCTGCTGCTGCAGACCAACTACAACTTCGACATCGCCGGCATGTTCGCCGTCCTGGTGGTGCTGTCGGTGATGGGTCTGGTGGCGCACTTCGTGATCCGGCTGCTGCAGAAGCGGCTGGCCTTCTGGGCCGAGGACACGAAGGTGATCGGCGCGTGACGGCAGCTGACGGGACCGCCGTCACGCGTGCGGAGCACCGGCCGGGCGTGGTTCACGCCCGCCCGGCCGGTGGCCGAACGGGAAAGGCAGGACACGAGACATGAACACCGATCCGAACCGGTTCGACGGGCGGGTGGCACTGGTCACCGGCGCGGCCCGCGGCATCGGCGCCCGCATCGCCGCGACCCTCGCACAGCGCGGCGCGACGGTGGCGCAGGCCGACCTGCTCGACGACTGGGCGGAGGCCGAGCTGACCGGCGGCGCCCACACCCGGCACCGGGTGGACGTCCGGTCGGCCGCCTCCTGCGCCGGCCTGGTGGCCGAGGTCGTGGACGCCCACGGGCGCCTCGACCTGCTCGTCAACAACGCCGGGATCGTCCGGCGCGGGCCCGCCGCGACGATGTCCGAGGAGGACTTCACCACCGTCCTGGACGTCAACCTGACCGGCACGTTCCGGATGAGCCAGGCCGCGTACCCGGCGCTGCGGCAGACCCGCGGCGCGGTGGTGAACATCGGCTCCACGAACGGGCACGTCGCGGTGCTGAACACGCTCGGATACTGCGTCAGCAAGGCCGGCGTGATGCACATGGCACGCGTGCTGGCGCTGGAGTGGGCACCGGACCGGATCCGGGTCAACGCCGTCGGACCCACGATCGTGCCCACCGACATGACCGCCGACGTCCGCGGCGACGACGCGTACCTGGCCGACAAGATGGCCTCCATCCCGCTGGGCCGGATGGCGCTGCCGCAGGACGTCGCGAACGCGGTCGCCTACCTGCTCAGTGACGCCGCCGCCATGACCACCGGGCAGACGATCTTCGTCGACGGCGGCGTCACCATCCACTGACTTTCCCCCCGACCCCTTCTGTGAGGACCACCATGCCCAAACCGGATACCGCAGCCGCTCTCGCGGCCGTCGACGCGCACTTCGACGAGTTCGTCGAGGAGCTCCAGCAGCTGTGCCGCATCCGCAGCCGCCGCCAGGAGCCGGAGCAGATGGAGGCCACCGCCGAGTTCATCGCCGGGTCGGTCCGCCGCTGGGGCGGCGAAGCCGAGATCATCCCGTGGGAGCAGTCGTACCCGTACGTGCTGGCCGAGGTGCCGGGCGAGGGTGACAAGGCGCTGCTGCACTTCACCCACTACGACGTGGAGGTCGAGCCGGCCGGTGACGACGCCGACTGGATCAGCCCGCCGTACGCGGCGGAGATCCACGACGGCCGGCTGTACGCCCGGGGCGTGGCCGACGACAAGGGCGTCGTCATGTCCCGCATCCACGCGGCGGCGGCCTGGAAGCTGGCCGGGCTGACCCCGCCGGTGACCAACCGGATCATCTTCGAGGGCAAGAAGTGGCTGCACAGCCCGGGTCTGGGCTCGTTCGTCGAGGCGCACGCCGACCGGCTCGCCAGCGACGCCGCGCTGTGGGAGAACTCCTGGCTCGACGGCGAGGACCGGCTGCTGCTCAAGCTCGCCGAGAAGGGCGTGCTCTACCTGCGGCTCACCGCACAGACCCTGCCGCGCGACCTGACCAGCCAGAACACCGCGCTGCTGCCGGCTGCCACGGCCCGGCTGGCCGCCGCCCTGGCGCAGTTGCAGCGGCCCGACGGCACCGTGACGATCCCCGGTTTCGCCGACGACGCCCGGCCGCCGACGGACGAGGAGCGGGCGCTGCTGGAGAAGGTGGCGTTCGACGGGGACTTCCTGCGCAAGCGGGCCCAGGTCGACCGGTTCACCGGTGACCTGGACGACCAGGGCGCCGCGGTCGCCATCCGTACCGTGCCGACGCTCACCGTCGCCGGTTTCGCCGGCGGCGACATGCGCGACGACGTGACGCTCGGCATCCCGTCCACCGCCTCGGCGAAGCTGGAGATCCGGCTGGTGCCGGGCCAGGACCCGGACCGCGTGCTCGGCTGCATCCGCGACCACCTGGCCGCGACCGGCTTCGGTGACCTGCGCATCGAGGTGATGGCGACCAGCCGGCCCAACCTCACCGACCACCGCGACCCGTTCGTCGCGCTGGTCGCCGACGCGGCCCGCCGGGTGTACGGGACCGAACCGGTGATCGAGCCGTACACGCAGTGGATCGGCAACCAGGGCGTGATCGCCGACCGGCCGATCGTCGGCGTCGGCGTGTCCCGCGCCGACTCCGGTGTGGACGGCCCGAACGAGAACATCCGGCTGGACGACTACAAGGCCGGCATCAAGCACGTCATCGAGGTCATGGCGGCGCTGGCGGTGGCCGAGTGACCCGGGCCCGCGGCGTGGCCCGCCGCGCCTACGTCGACGTGCCGTGGGGTCAGGTGCACTACCGGCACGGCGGCGACGCCGACGCCCCGGTGCTGCTGATCCTGCACCAGTCCCCGCTCTCCTCGGCCACCTACGACGCGGTGATCGAGCCGCTGGCCCGCCGCGGCCTGCGGGTGATCGCCCCGGACACGCCGGGGTTCGGCATGTCCGACGCGCCGCCGCGCCCGTGGTCGATCCCGGAGTACGCGGCCGGGGTGTGGCAGTTCGCCGACGCCCTCGGGCTGTCCCGGGTGCACCTGCTCGGGCAGCACACCGGCGCGATCGTCGGCGCGGAGGCGCTGATGTCGGCGCCGGAGCGGGTGCACCGGCTGATCCTGCAGGGCATCCCGCTCTACGACGAGCAGGAGCGGGCGGAGAAGAAGCGGTCGTACGCGCCCGGCTACGTGCCGGCCCGCGACGGCGGGCACCTGAAGGTCATCTGGGACCGGGTGTACGGCCTGTACCCGCGCCTGACCCCGGAGGAGGCGGACCGCCAGGTCACCGAGTACCTGCTGACCGGACCGGACTACGCCACCGCGTACCGGGCGGTGTTCGACCACCACGTCGACACCGCCGCCCTGGACGCGCTACCCATCGTGCTGCTGCACGGCGCCGACGACCTGCTGGACCGGATGACGCCGCAGGTGCGGGCCGCGCTGCCCGGCGCCGAGCTGGTCACCATCCCCGGCGGCACCGACTTCGTGGCCGACGAGCAGCCGGAGGCGTTCGCCGACGCGGTCGCCGCGCGGGTGCACGCCGACCTCGGACGGGAGGTGGCGGCATGAGCGTCGGCACCCCGGCCGCCGAGGCGAAGGTCGTACCGGCGAACACGCTCTACACCGCCGCCGTCGAGGTCTCCGGCGGCCGCGGCGGCAGCGCCCGGTCGCTGACCGGTTCGCTGCGGGTCGACCTGACCCGTCCCGCCCAGCGGGGTCCGGACGCGCCCGGCACCGACCCGGAGGAGCTGTTCGCGGCCGGCTACGCGGCCTGCTTCGACAGCGCGCTCGCGGTCGCCGCCCGGCAGGCCGGCGTCAAGCCCGGCCCGACGACGGTGACCGCCTCGGTCTCCCTCGGGCAGACCGAGGACGGCCGGTACGCGATCGCCGTGGTGCTGGACGTGTCCGCGCCGCAGTGCCCGCAGGCCGACCTGGAACGCGCGGTGGAGCTGGCCGACCGGATGTGTCCCTACTCGAACGCCCTGCGGGGCAACACCGCGGTGGCGATCCGGGTCGATGGCCACCGCTGACCTGACCCGGCCCGCTGCGGTCCGCCACCCGGCGGATCCGCAGCGGCCCGCCGGCCCGATGGCCCTGGCCGTCGGGCTCGGCGCGGTCTACCTGATCTGGGGCTCGACCTACCTGGGCAACCGGGTGGCCCTGGACAGCATCCCGCCGCTGGTCGCCACGTCGGCCCGGTTCCTGGCCGCCGCGCTGCTGCTGTTCGCGGTGGCGGCGCTGCGCCGGGGACCGGCCGGGCTGCTGCTGCCCCGGCGGCAGTGGGGCGGGGTGGGCGCCAGCGGGCTGCTGATGGTCGGTGCGGGCAGCGCGCTGCTCGCCCTGGGCCAGCAGTACGTGCCTACCGGGCTGACGTCGCTGGTGGTGGCCGGCATGCCGCTGTGGGTGCTGGTGCTGCGGCTGGCGGTCGGTCCGCGGCCGTCGGCGCTCGCGGCGGTGGGCGTACTGGGCGGGGTGGCCGGGCTGGCGCTGCTGTTCTCGGTGCCGACGAAGGGATGGCACCTCGGCGGGATGCTGCTGCTGGTGGTCTCCACGATGGTGTGGGCGCTGGGCTCGACGCTGTCGCAGCGGCTGCACATGCCGGCCGACCACCTGGTCGGCACCGGCTGGCAGATGCTCGTCGGCGGCGTCGCGGTGGCGGTGGCGAGCGTGGTCAGCGGTGAGCTGGGACGGTTCGACCCGGCCGGCGTGACCGGCCGGTCCTGGCTGGCGTGGACCTACCTGATGCTGGTGTGCACAGTGGTCGGCTTCAGCGTCTACACGTGGTTGCTGCGCAACGCGCCGATCCAGCTCGCGTCCACCTACGCGTACGTCAACCCGGTGGTGGCGGTCCTGCTCGGCATGATGGTGCTGGATGAATCGTTGTCCGGACGACAGGTGCTCGCCGGTGCCGTGGTGCTCGCCTCGGTGGCGCTCGTCATCGCGCGGGAGCGACCCCGGCAGGCCGACGGCCTGCCACCCGGGAAGACCCCCGTCGCGCCCGCCTGACGCCCGACGACCCCACGCACGTACGTCGACAGTGGAGGAAGAGAGATGATCACGACAACGGTCGTCGAGAGCAGTGCCGGCCGGACCCGCTCCGGTCTGGGCCGCGCCCTCGACATCGTCAACATCATCGCCGAACGGGCACCGGAGACCCTCGGCGTGTCGACGATCGCGCGGGAACTGGGCCTGCCGAAGGCGGTCGCGCACCGGATCCTCAAGGAGCTGGTGGCCGACAACTTCCTCACCTTCAACGAGGAGACCAAGCGGTACCGCCTCGGCACCGGCGCGCTGGCGGTGGGCCTGGCCGCGCTGCGCGCCCTGGACGTGCCGGACATCGCGCGCCGGTACCTGGTCCGGCTGGTCCGCGACAGCGGCGAGACCGCCACGCTGTCGGTGCGGCAGGGCTGGTCGCGCGTCTACATCGACCAGGTGCTCTCGCCGCACGAGGTCCGGATGTCGGTGTCCCTGGGCACCAGCCACGCGCTGCACTCCGGGTCGTCGTCGAAGGCGATCCTGGCGGCGCTGCCGGACGCCGAGGTCGACGACTACCTCGGCCACCACCCGCTCGACGCGGTCACCCCGGCCACCATCACCTCCACCGCCAAGCTGCGGGCCGACCTGGCCCGGATCCGGCGTCAGGGGTACGCGGTGAGCATGGGCGAACGGCAGAACGGCGCGGGGAGCGTGGCCGCGCCGGTGCGGTACGCGACCGGGCAGGTGTTCGGCTCGATCTCGCTGTGCGGGCCGCAGAACCGGTTCACCCCGGAGGTGTGCGCCGCGCACGGTGCGCTGGTCGCCGCGGCGGCGGCGGAGATCTCCGCCGAACTGGGTTTCCGGCCGCCGGCGCAGCGCGTCGCCGGCCGGACGGGTCAGGAACAGAACTGGGGAGGTGGAACAGGTGAGTGACGGACCGCTGACGGGCCTGCGGGTGCTTGACGTCTCGACGATCCTCGCCGGGCCGCTGTGCTGTCAGATCCTCGGCGACTACGGCGCCGACGTGATCAAGATCGAGCACCCGACCATGGGTGACAGCATGCGCGGCCACGGCAAGGCCAAGGACGGTCATCCCCTGTGGTGGAAGGAGATCTCCCGCAACAAGCGGCTGGTCGGGCTGAACCTGTCCGCGCCGGAGGGCGCGGCGCTGCTGCTGCGGCTGGCCGAGCGGGCCGACGTGCTGGTGGAGAACTTCCGGCCGGGCACGCTGGAGCGCTGGGGTGTCGGCCCGGAGGAACTGCACCGGGTCAACCCCGGTCTGGTGATCGCCCGGATCACCGGCTTCGGGCAGACCGGCCCGTACGCCTCCCGCGCCGGGTTCGGCACGCTGGCCGAGGCGATGAGCGGCTTCGCCCACCTGACCGGCACGGCCGACGGCCCGCCGACGCTGCCCGCGTTCGGGCTGGCCGACAGCATCTGCGGCATCGCCACCTCGTCGGCGGTGATGATGGCGCTGTGGCACCGGGAGCGCTCCGGCGGCCGGGGCCAGGTCGTCGACATGAGCCTGCTGGAGCCGATCATGACCGCTGTCGGTCCCGGCCCCACCGTCTACGACCAGCTCGGCGTGGTGGAGCAGCGGCAGGGCAACCGCTCGACGAACAACGCGCCGCGCAACACGTACCAGACCAAGGACGGGTCGTGGGTGGCGATCTCCACCAGCGCCCAGGCCATCGCCGAGCGGGTGCTGCGGCTGGTGGGCCACCCCGAGGTGATCGACGAGCCGTGGTTCCGTACCGGCGTCGGGCGGGTGGCGCACGCGGACCTGCTCGACGAGTACGTGGGCTCGTGGATCGCCGAGCGCACCCGCGACGAGGTGGCCGCGGCGTTCGCCGAGGCCGGCGCCGCCGTCGCACCGGTCTACAGCGCCAAGGACATCGTCGAGGACCCGCACGTGCAGGCCACCGAGATGATCACCACGGTCGACGATCCCGACCTCGGCCCGATGCGGATGCACAACGTCATGTGGCGGATGTCGGAGACGCCGGGCCGGATCCGGTTCACCGGACGCTCCCCCGGCGCCGACACCGACGCCCTGCTCGTCGAGGAACTCGGCTGCGACCCGGCCGAGATCGCCGACCTGAAAGCCCGTGGCGTCGTCGCCTGACGACGCCGACAGCCGAAACGCGAGGAACCCCGTGGGCACCACAGCCAGAACCGCCGACCGCCTGCTCGACGCCGTGCAGGCCGGTGTCACGATCTACGACCTGGGCCGGCGGCTGACCGTCGGCATGCCGCAGTCACCGAACCACCCGGCGTTCGGGCTCACCCTGCCGCGCCGCCACGGCGACATGGTGCGCGCCGACGGCGGCTCCGCCGCCAACGACCTGCTGGTGATGGGCACGCACGTCGGTACGCACGTCGACGCGCTCGCGCACGTCTCCCAGGACGGCCGGCTGCACGGCGGCGCCGACGCCGCCGACGCGCAGGTCGGTGGCCGGTTCGACGAGCTGGGCGTGCACACCGTCGCGCCGATGGTCCGCCGCGGCGTGCTGCTGGACGTGCCCGCCGCGCTGGGCGTGGAGGCCTGCGAGCCCGGCTACGAGATCACGCCCGCCGACCTGGATGCCGCGGTGTCCCGGCAGGGCACGCCGGTGGGCGCCGGTGACGTCGTGCTCATCCGCAGCGGGTGGGGCCGGCTGTTCGACCACGAGGACCGCAACCAGTACATCGGCAAGGACTCCGGCGTACCCGGGGTCGGCGCGGACGGCGCCACCTGGCTGGCGCAGCGCGGCGTACACGCGGCCGGCGCCGACACCATCGCCTTCGAGTGCCTGCACCCGGGCAAGGGCCACAGCTCGCTGCCGGCGCACCGCATCCTGCTGGTGGAGCACGGCATCTACCTGATCGAGACGATGGCACTGGAGGAGCTGGCCCGCGACGGGGTGCACGAGTTCACCTTCGTGATGGCGCCGCTGCCGCTGTACGGCGCCACCGGCTCCCCGGTGCGCCCGCTGGCGGTGATCAGCCGTGGCTGAGCCGACCCTGGGCCGCCACCTGGCCACCTTCGCCGCCGACACCGCCGCCGAGACGCTGCCCGACGAGGTGGTCGCCAGCGTCCGGGCCCGCGTCCTGGACGTGCTCGGCCTCTGCGTGGCGGCCCGGCCGCTGCCGACCAGCCAGGCGGCCCTCGCCTACGTCGAGGAGCAGGGTGGCCGCGGCCAGGCCACCGTCGTCGGCCTGGACGAGAAGGCGCCCGCGGCGCTGGCCGCGTTCGCCAACGGCGTGCTGGCGCACTCGCTCGACTACGACGACACGCACCTGCCGTCGGTGCTGCACCCCAGCGCGTCGGTGGTGCCGGCCGCGCTGGCCGCCGCCGAGGCGTCCGGGGCGTCCGGGCGGGAGACGGTCGCGGCCATCGCGGTGGGCCTGGAGGTGTGCGTCCGGCTCGGCATGGCCGGGTACGACCCGGCCGCCGGCAACTCCGTCTTCTTCGAGCACGGGCAGCACGCCACCTCGATCTGCGGCACGCTCGGCGGCGCGGTGGCGGCGGCCCGGCTGCTGAAGCTGGACGCCGACGGCGCGCTCGACGCGCTCGGCGTGTCCGCCTCGATGGCGGCCGGTCTGATCGAGTCCAACCGCAACGGCGGCACCGTCAAGCGGATCCACTGCGGCTGGGCGGCGCACGCGGCAGTGAGCGCCGCGCAGCTGGCCCGGCACGGCGTGACCGGGCCGCCGACCGTGCTGGAGGGACGCTTCGGCTTCTTCCAGGCGTTCCTGCGCGGCGAGTTCGACGGCGACGAGATCGTCCGCGGGCTCGGCACCGATTGGGCGGTACCGGGCATCTTCTTCAAGCCGTACCCGGCGAACCACTTCACCCACGCCGCCATCGACGCGGCGATCGCGCTGCGCGAGCGTGGGCTGCCGCTGGACCAGATCGAGTCGATCACCCTCGGCGTGCCGACGCCGACGGTGCGCACCATCGGCCAGCCCATCGAGCGCAAGCGGGCGCCGCAGACCGGCTACGAGGCGCAGTTCAGCGGCCCGTACGCGGTGGTCGCCGGCCTGATCGGCGGCGGCGGTCTGGGCGTGGACCTCGCCGATTTCACCGACGCCCTCGCGCACGACCCGCAGCGGCGGGCGCTGATGGCGCTTGTCGACGTGGTGGGCGACGAGCGGTGCGACGCGATCTTCCCGCACCAGTTCCCGGCCGTGCTGCGGGTGGTCACCCGCGACGGGCGGGAGTGGGTGCAGGAGGTGCTCGCCAACCGGGGCGGGCCGCAGCGTCCGCTCAGCGACGCCGAACTGGCGGTCAAGTTCCGCACCAACGCCGCCGCCCTGCCGGAGGCGACCGCCGACCGCATCACCGAGGAGGTCCACCGGCTGGACCGGGCCCCCGACGTCCACGGCCTGATGGGCCTGATCAACCGCCGCTGAACCGAGCACGAGGAGCGACACCATGAGCACCTACGACCTGCTGCTGACGAACGTCCGCGTGGTCCGGCACGACCGGCCCGAACCCGAGCTGATGGACATCGGCGTCACCGACGGGCGGATCAGCCGCGTCGCCCCGCAGATCGACCAGGCGGAGGCCGCCCAGGTCGTCGACGGCGGCGGCCGGCTCGCCTTCCCCGGCGTGGTGGACGCGCACCAGCACTGGGGCATCTACAACCCGCTGAGCGAGGACGCCGTCTCGGAGAGCCGCGCCTCGGTGCAGGGCGGCGTCACCACGGCGCTGAACTACATGCGCACCGGGCAGTACTACCTCAACCGGGGCGGCCGGTACGCCGACTTCTTCCCCGAGGTGCTGTCCGCGACCGAGGGCCGCTCCTACATCGACTACGGCTTCCACCTGGCGCCGATGTCGCGGGAGCACATCGGCGAGGTGCCGTCGCTGGTCGAGGAGCACGGCGTCACCTCGTTCAAGATCTTCATGTTCTACGGCAGCCACGGCCTGCACGGCCGGTCCGCCGACCAGAACTCGTTCCTGATGATCCCGGAGGGCGAGCGGTACGACTACGCCCACTTCGAGTTCGTGATGCGGGGCGTCCAGGCGGCCCGGGAGCGTTTCCCCGAGCTGGCCGACGAGATCTCGCTGTCGCTGCACTGCGAGACCGCCGAGATCATGAGCGCGTACACCAAGCAGGTCGAGCAGGACGGCACGCTGCGCGGGCTGGAGGCGTACCACGCGTCGCGGCCGCCGCACTCCGAGGGACTGGCCGTGTCGATCGCGTCGTACCTGGCGCACGAGACCGGGCTGCCGAAGATCAACCTGCTGCACCTGACGTCGGAGAAGGCTGTCGACGCGGCGCTGCGGATGGCGCGGGCGTTCCCGCACATCGACTTCCGCCGCGAGGTCACCATCGGCCACCTGGTCGCCGACATCGACACCGCGCACGGCCTGGGCGGCAAGGTCAACCCGCCGCTACGCCCGCGCGCCGACGTCGAGGCGCTCTGGGGGTACGTCCTGGACGGCAAGATCGACTGGGTGGTCAGCGACCACGCCTGCTGCAAGGACGAGGTCAAGTTCGGTGAGCCGCGCGACGACATCTTCGTCGCCAAGTCCGGCTTCGGCGGCGCCGAGTACCTGCTGCCCGGCCTGGTCACCGAGGGCAACCGGCGCGGCCTGTCGTACCAGCGGGTGGCGGAGCTGACCTCGTGGAACCCGGCCCAGCGCTTCGGCCTGCGCAACAAGGGCGCCATCGCGCAGGGGTACGACGCCGACATCTGCCTGGTCGACCCGAACTCGACCTGGACGGTGCGCGCCGAGGACTCCGAGTCGACGCAGGAGTACACGCCGTTCGAGGGCTTCGAGCTGACCGCCCGGGTCACCGACACCTTCGTCCGCGGGCAGCACGTGCTCGTCGACGGCAAGGTGACCGGCGAGCCGACCGGCCGCTACCTCGCCCGCCCGCAGCGGTAGGGGGAACGACTGATGGCGGCGGTGGCGCGCAGCTACCTGTACGTGCCGGGCGACCGGGCGGACCTGCTGGACAAGGCGGCCGGGCGGGGCGCGGACGCGCTCGTGCTCGACCTGGAGGACGCGGTCACGCCGGCCCGCAAGGCGCAGGCCCGGGAGACGGTCGCCGGGTACCTGGGCGCCGCCGCGCCGGCCGGGCCCGGGCTGTGGGTGCGGATCAACAGCGACCAGGTCGAGGCGGACGTCGAGGTGCTCTCCCCCGCCGCGGCCGGGGTCTGGGTGCCGAAGGCCGAGCCGGACCTGCTCGCCGAGGTCGACGCCGCGCTGACCCGGGTGCAGCGGCGGCTCGGCCCGGACGCCCCGGCGTTCCGGGTGGTGGCGCTGATCGAGACCGCCCGGGGCGTGCTCACCGCGCCGCGGGTGGCCGAAGCGCCACGGGTGCTGCGGCTCGGCCTCGGCGAGGCGGACCTCGCCGGTGAGCTGGGGTTGCAGCCGGGGCCGGACCGGGCGGAGTTCGCCCCGATCCGCTCCCAGGTCGTCGTCGCGTCGGCGGCCGCCGGCATCGCCCCCGCGGTCGGGCCGGTGGAGACGACGCTGCGCGACCCGGAACGGCTGGAGCGGACCACCCGGGCGCTGCTGCGGCAGGGCTTCCGGGCCCGCAGCGCCATCCACCCCGGGCAGATCGCGACGATCAACGAGGTGTTCACCCCCACCGAGGCCGAGGTGGCCTCCGCCCGGGCCGTGCTGGCGGCGCTGGAGCAGGCCGAACGCGGCGGCTCCGGGGTGGCCACCGACGCCGATGGGCGGCTGCTGGACCGGGCGGTGGTGCGCGCCGCCACCGAGGTGGTACGCCGCGCCGAGGCGTCCGCCGGGTGACCCGTGCCGCCGGGCCGGGGACCGTCGACGGGTACGACGTGTCCCGGCCCGGCGTGGGTCAGGGCGTGCCGAGGGTGGCGCGGGCGGCCAGGATGGTCTCGTGGAACTGCGCGTTGCAGACCGCGATCCGGTCCGCCCGGTCCCGGCGCTGCCCGGCCGCGTAGCCCTCCGTCCCGGCGCACAGCTCGCGCAGCCGGGCGATCTCCTCCGGCGTGATCCGGGTCGCGGCCAGCTCGGCGCCGTACCCCTCCAGCAGGGCGCGCCGCTCGAAGATCTCCTCCAGGTCCTGCTCGCGCCAGGCCGGTACGGTGGCGCCCCGGTCGGCCTCCCGGTCCACCAGGCCCTCGGCGTGCAGCCGGCGCAGCGCCTCCCGCACCGGGGTGCGGCTCACCCCCACCGCTGCGGCGACGCCCACGCACGCGGAGACGTCAAAGGTCGGCGGAGAGCACCTCGTCGGTGCGCTCGCCGAACGGCGTTGGCGATCCGCCTGCCGAGGGTGTCGAAGTCGGGGTCGGTGCGCGCCCCGGAGACGGCCGGTTTCGCCGCCTCCCTGGAGTTCGAGTCGTGGGCGCAGGCGTCCTCGGCGACCGGGCCGGCGATCCAGGAGGCGGTGGCCGCGTTCCGCAGGTGATCCGGCCGCACCGGACCGGGCGGGGCGCACCGCTGCGCCCCGCCCGGCGTTTCACGGTGGTGGCGGTCAGACCGCGGCGGGCTGGGCCTCGGTGGCCAGGGCGAGCGCGCCGAGCAACGCGGCGTCCTGCGCGAAGTCCGACAGCACGACCTCCGGCGGGTACGGCAGCGTGCGGGTGAGCCGTTCGGTCAGCAGCTCCCGGACCAGGCCGTTGCCGGCGACGCTGCCGACCAGCACGATCCGCTGCGGGTCGAGCAGCAGGCAGCAGGTGACCAGCTGGCGAGCCAGTTCGTCGACGCGCAGGCGGAGCTGCTCGCGTACCGGGCCGGGCTGCTCCGCGGCCGCGCACAGGCCGGCCGCCCGGCCGTCGACGCCGAGGCGCTGCGCCAGCTCGTCGAGGGCCCGGCCGGAGAACGTCGCCTCCAGCATCGGTTCCAGCCGGGGCGGCCAGCTGAGGTCGGTGAGTCCGTAGGCGATCTCGCCGGCCGCGCCGTGGCGGCCCGGGAGCACCTCGCCGTTCACCGTCACCGCCGCGGCGACCCCGGTGCCGAGCCCGACGACGAGGCCCGGATCGGCATCGCGCAGCGCACCGAGCCGCAACTCGGCGTGGGCCGCCGCCTTCAGGTCGTTCGTCACCCGCACGTGCGCCAGGTTCAGGTGGGCGCGGACCGCCTCGGCCAGCCGCAACTGCTCCCAGCCGGGCACGTTCGGTGCCAGTTCGATGCCGTCGTCGTGGACGACGCCGGGCGAGGCGATGCCCGCCGCGACGATCGTGCCGCCGGTCTGCTCGGCGAGTTCGCACGCCCGGTCCAGCGCCCGGGAGAGGGCCTGCTGCGCGCCCTGCTCGGCGATCGTGGGCAGGCGCTCGGAGACGAGCAGCCGGCCGTCGGTGTCGCCCACGCCGATGGCCATCTTGGTGCCGCCGAAGTCGATGCCGAGCAGGCGCGGATTTGCCGGTCGTTCCATGGTGATGTCAGATCGCCCTTCGGGCCGTCGGTCCAGATCACGTGGTCGCCGCGACACGACGTCCGCGACCACGGCCAGCTGCGTCTGCCGCCCCGTCACGGGCCTACCCTCGCCGCGACCGCCTCGGCGAGAGCCGCGTCGGCACGGGTCAGCCGCTCACGCAATGCCTGCGCCCGCTCCTGCACCGCGTCGAGCATTGTAGACAGTCGTCCGACCTGGTCCCGGACGGCCGCCTCGCCGGGGCCGTCGGCCTGGGCGCGGCGCAGCACGAGTTCGGGGCGGACCGCGGCGGCCAGCAGGTCCCGTACCGCGGCGTCGTCGAGCGCCAGGCCGAGGTCGGCGGCGGTGGACCGGACCAGTTCCTCGGTCCAGGTCGCCGGCGCGCCGCCGCGTACCAGCCGGCCGAGCAGCGAGTGGGCGCCCCGGAACGGCACGCCGTGGCGGGCCAGCGCGTCGGCCGCCGCGGTGGTGGTGGCGCCGGAGGCGACGATCTCCTCGCCGGACGGCGGGCGCTGCGGATCGAGCTTCTCGATCAGGCCGCCGAGCAGCGAGAAGAACCGGTACGCCCGGTCGTCGCCCTCCCAGAGGCGGGACTGCACGTCGGTGGTGGCGTTGTTCGAGTCCTCCCACCAGGCAGCGCCGACGTTGTTCAGTACGCTCGCCGCGTCGGCGGCGGCGGCGCCGGCCATCGAGACGAGGTGTTCCAGCACCACCGGGTTGCGCTTCTGCGGCATGATGCTGCTGCCCTGGGTGAACTCGCCGGGCGTGACCACCCAGCCCCAGCTCAGCCAGTCCATCAGGGTGCGGGCGAGCCGGGCGCCGGTGGCGAGCGCCTGCGCGTTGAGCGTGGCGACCCGGACCAGGTGGTCGGCGCCGGCCACCGCCTCGTACGAGTTGACGATGAGCTGGTCGAAGCCGAGCAGGTCGGCCAGCCGGCGGGGCGAGATGTCCAGGTCGGTGCCGGCGAAGGCGCAGGAGCCCAGCGGCGAGCGGTTCATCTCGTCCAGCAGGCAGGCGTACGCGGCGGCCTCGCCGGCGAGCGCCTCGGCGTAGCCGGCGAAGACGTGCCCGATGCTGGTCGGCTGGGCCGGGCGGCGGTGCGTGTATCCGGTGATCACCACGTCGGCGTGCCGGTCCGCGCGGTCCAGCACGGTACGTCCGGTCGCCAGCAGCGCGTCGAGCACCTGGAGCAGCTGGTCGCGCAGCACCATCCGGAAGACGCCGGCGTCGAGGTCGTTGCGGCTGCGCGCGAGCTGCACGCTCAACTGCGACACCTCGATGCCGGCCGCGGCGGCGAGGCGCTTCTCCAGCGTGTAGTAGACGTCCTCGACGCTGCCGTCGTACTCCAGTTCCCCGGGCCGGTCCGTGGCGAGGGCGACCAGGCCGCGCAGCATCGTCGCGGCGGCCTCGTCGGAGATCAGCCCTTGCTCGGCAAGCATGACGACGTGGGCCTTGCTGGCCGTGACCATCGCCGGGTAGAGGTTGGCGACGTGGTGGTCGAACACGACGCGCAGGTGGTGCTGTTGGTAGACGGTCAGTGACGGGCTCATGGAGGCCTCCCGAGGTGGTGCGTGGTCCTGGGGCGTGACTGTCATCCGGTCGGCTGGTCGGGCCGGTCGGCGCCGGGCGGCCCCGGCAGCGGCGCGGCGAGCCACGCCCCGACCAGCTCGCGCAGGCGGGCGCCGGCGGTGGCGCGGATCCGGCCGCCGGCCTCCTCACCTGCCAGCGAGACGTGGCCCGACCAGCCCTGCCAGGGGTCGGGGCGCGACTCCACCAGCACGTACGGGTACGGGGTGGGCAGTTTCGGCTTGGGCGGCAGGTCCGGCGCCGCGTCCAGGCGTACCGCGGCCGGGTCGAAGCCGAGCACCGCGGAACTCTCGTACGCGCCGCCGTGTCCCCGGGCCGGCAGCTCACCGAACATCTCGGTGGTCTCGTCCGGGCCGACGAGCTGGAACCAGTTCACCAGCATCATGCTGGCCCGGTGCCGGCCGGACACCCACTCCATCGCCGCGCGGACGGTGGACATGTTGGCGTCGTGCCCGTTGACCACGAGCACCCGGGTGAAGCCCGCCTCGACGATGCCGGCGAGCACGTCGGCGAGGTAGCCGACGGCGATCTCCGGCCGCAGCGCCACGGTGCCCGGCCACTGCCGGGTCTGGCCCGGGCAGGCGGCGTACGGCGTGGCCGGGAACAGCACCGCCCGGGCGGACCCGGTCGCCAGTTCCCCGGCGAAGCCCTCGGCCAGGATCAGGTCGGTTCCGATCGGCAGGTGCGGACCGTGCCACTCGACCGCGCCGACCGGCAGCACCGCCAGGTCGGCCGCCTCGGTCACGGCGGCGAACGCGTGCCCGGGAACCCGGGTGACCGGGAGCAGACCTTCCCCGGTCCGCCACCGTTCGATCAGTTCGTCCACTGCTCGGCCCTCCGGGTCGCGGTGCGGCTGCTCTCCAGCCGCCCGGAGAACCACATCACCACGAAGATGAGCAGCACCTGGAGCATGCCGTACGCGGCCGCGGTGCCCAGCTCGAAGCTGTACATGCGGTTGTTGATGGCGACCGAGATCGGCACCGTCGACGAGGTGTAGATGAGCACCGAGGCGACGAACTCGCCGACGCCGTGCACGAACGCCAGCAGCGCGCCGGCGAGCACACCGGGCAGCATCAACCGGACGGTGATCGTGTAGAAGGCGCGCAGCCAGGAGGCGCCGAGGTTGCGGGCGGCGTCCTCCAGCGACGGGTCGATCAGCGCCAGCGTCGCGGAGCTGGACCGGAACACGATCGGCAGGAACCGCACGAAGTAGGCGAGCGGCAGGATCCAGAACGTGCCGACCAGCACCTGCCCGAAGCTGAACGCGTTACCGGTGCTGAACGCAGAGATCAGGTTGATCGCCACGACCGTGCCGGGCAGCGCCCAGGCGATCATCACGGCCACGTCGAGCAGGCCGCGGCCGACGAACGTCAGACGCCGCACCGCGTACGCGATGAGCACGCCGATCACCACGCAGCCGACGACCGCGAGGAGGCTCATCTGCACCGAGTTGAGGATCGGCTGGAACGCCTTGGGGTCGGTGAAGATGGTGACGAAGTTCTCGAACGTGTACGTCGGCGGCAGCACCTCGGTGGTCCAGGACCGGTCCTCGGAGAACGCGACGAGCGCGATCGCGCCGACCGGGGCGAGCAGCACCAGCGTGGCCAGCACCGAGGCGAGCGGGGCGAGCCAGCGGCCGATCGGGTTGGTGATCTCCCGCCGGACCGCCGAGACGCCCTTGGACTGCGACTGGTAGTTGCGCCGTCCCTCGTACCAGCGCATGCCGAGCAGGAAGATGATCGAGACGATGCCGAGCACGGAGGCGTACGCCGAGGCCATCGGCAGGTCGCCGTTGGTGCGGTTGATGTAGATCTGCATCGTCATGGTCTGGCTGACGTTGAACAGCAGTGGCGCGGTGTAGGACGCCAGCGACGTCATGAAGACCAGCAGCGACGCCGAGATGAGCGCCGGGGTGAGCATCGGCAGCAGGACGGTGCGCCACACGCGTACCCGGCCCGCGCCGAGGTTGTACGCCGCCTCCTCGACCGACGGGTCCATCCCGGCCAGCGCCGCGGAGGCGGCCAGGTAGAAGAACGGGTACATGGTGAACGTGTGCACCACCAGCACGCCGGCGATGCCGTCGAAGGCTAGGATCGGCTTGTCGGTGCCGAGCAGCGCCTGGAGGCCACGCGGCACGATGCCGATGTTGCTGTAGAGCAGCTGGAACGACACGGCGCCGATCAGCGGCGGCAGGGCCGCCGGCACCAGGATGAACGCCTCGATGAGCCGCCGGCCGCGGAAGTGGAACCGCTTGAGCAGGAACGCCATCGCCACGCCGACGACGCCGCAGAGCAGCACGCTCGCGGCCGAGATGAACAGCGAGGTGAACAGCGACTCGCGGGCCACCCCGGAGGACGAGAGGAACTGGAGGTAGTTGTCGGTGCCGTTGGCGCTGACGCTCTCCCGGAAGGTGGCGAACATCGGCTGGACGACGAAGCCCCACAGCACCAGGACCAGCGGCAGCACCAGCAGGTAGGGGAACCATCGGGAGTTCGCCCCGCCGGCCAGGCGCCGGCCGAGGGCCGCCGCCCAGCCGGGGGCGGTCGGGGTCGCAGCGGTCACGGCTTGACCACCCAGAGCCGCTCGGGTGTGAGCCGCAGGCCCACGACGTCGCCGAGCTGGATGCCGGCGGGCGCGTCGACCAGGGCGGCCATCACCTCGTCGCCGTCGACGTCGACGGTGACGTGGGTGGCCATGCCGGTGAACTCGACGTGGCTGACCCGGCCGCGCATGGCCGCGGTGTCGTCGTCGCCGCCGAGCGCGATGTGCTCGGGGCGCGCGGAGACCAGTGCGGTGTCGCCCTCGGTGAGCCCGTGTCCGGCGGGTGCGCCGATCTCGATGGTGGCGCCGCCGGGCAGGCGCACGTGGACGCGCTGCTCCGCCGCGCCGGTCACCGGCAGGCTCAGCACGTTGCTGCGTCCGATGAACCGGGCCACGAACGCGTTCGCGGGCTGGTAGTAGACCTCGTGCGGGGTGCCGACCTGCTGGACCCGGCCGGACTCCATCACGGCAATCCGGTCCGACATCGCCATCGCCTCGGCCTGGTCGTGCGTGACGTAGATCGAGGTGGTGCCGCTCTCCCGCTGGATGCGCCGGATCTCGGCGCGGGTCTCCTCGCGCAGCTTCGCGTCGAGGTTCGACAGCGGCTCGTCGAGCAGCATGGTGCGGGGACGGATCACCAGGGCCCGCGCCAGCGCGACGCGCTGCTGCTGGCCGCCGGAGAGCGCGTCGATGCGCCGGTCGCCGTACCCGGCGAGGTGCACCTGCTCGAGCGCCTCGGTGACCCGGCGGGCCTGCTCGGCGCGCGAGACCCGGCGGACCTTGAGCCCGTACGCGACGTTCTGCGCCACCGTCATGTGCGGGAACAGGGCGTAGTTCTGGAACACCATGCCGGTGTCCCGCTTGTTCGGCGTCCAGTGGGTGACGTCGTCGTCGCCGAAGTGGATGTGACCGGAGGTCGGGAAGTAGAAGCCGGCCACCATGCGCAGCGTCGTCGTCTTGCCACAACCGCTCGGCCCGAGCAGCGTGAAGAACTCGCCGGCCCCGATGGTGACGGTGACGTCATCGACCGCCGCGGAGTCGCTCGACTTGGCGAAGCGCTTACTGACCGCCGTCAGTCGGACATCGATCATTTCGTGGGTCCTTCCAGGACGAAGCCGGGCCGTGCCGGAGCACGGCCCGGTTCCGAGCGTCTTAGCCCTTGCCCTTGATCTGGGCGTTCCAGTGGGTGATCCAGGCGGTCTCGTTCTTGCCGATCACGTTCCAGTCGACGTCCATCGGCTTGAGGTCGAGCTTGGTCAGCCACTCGGGCTTCTCGGCGATCTCGACAGCGGGGATCTGGAAGTAGTCCTTCGCGAGGCTGGCCCGCAGCGAGTCGTCGAACAGGAACTCGAGGAACTTCTTCGCGCCCTCGCTGTTGCCGCCCTTGACGGCGGCCACGCCGTCGACGAGGACCGGCGCACCGGAGGCCGGCATCACGTAGCCGAACGGCATCTTCTCGTTGGCCTGCAGCAGGATGTCCTGGAGGTTCCAGGCGCTGACCACGCCCTGCTCACGCGACATCTTCAGGTAGAGGTCGCTGGGGTTGGCGGCGTACTCGACGGTGTTGGCGTCGAGCTTGCGCAGCCAGTCGTAGCCGGGCTGCGGGTTGGACCCGTCGGCCGTGAAGCGCTGGATCATCGAGGCGTAGATCGAGCGCATGGTGCCGGAGGCGGCCACGTCCCGGATGATGATCTTGTCTTTCCACTTCGGGTCGACCAGGTCGTCCCAGTCCTTCGGCGCGGTCTCCGGGGTGAGCGCCTTGTTGTTGTACATGATGACCTCGGGCAGCAGGATCTCGCCGAACCAGCGGCCCTCGGCGTCCTTGTACCGCGCGTCGATCTTGGAGGCGAACGACGGCTGCCAGGACTCCAGCAGGCCCTCGGACGCGCCGGCGGCGAGGCCCTGCTGGGTGCCGCCCCACCAGACCGACGCCTGCGGGTTGGCCTTCTCGGCGCGGACCCGCTCGAGCACCTCCTGGGCGCCCATGTTGAGCACCTCGACCTTGCCCTTGTACTCGGGGTTCTTGGCCGTGAACTGCTCGACGACGTAGTCGGTGACCGACTTGTCGCGGGCGCTGTAGATGACGACCTTCTCAGCCGGCGCGGAGCCGGAGGAGCCGGTGTCCTTGTCGTCGTCGCTGCTGCCGCACGCGCTCACGGCCAGCAGCGCGCTGAACGCGACGGCCAGGGCCAAACGACGTTTCATTGGTACCTCCATTGTGCGGGGGATCTATCGGAAGCGGGGAAGGAAGATCAGCGCGTCGCGCCGTACCGGGGCGCGACGCATCGCGCCGCGACCTGTCGTCAGTGGGTACGGACGAGGGTCGCCGCGACGGCGTTCGGTGACGTGGGTGGCGGGTCGGGGTGGTGGGTGCGGGGTCGGGGTCGGGGGTCGTCGGGGGCCGGGTTCGGTCAGGGAAGCGAGGGGCGGGGCACCGCTGCCGAGAGCGCGTAGCTGATCGCTCCGTGCAGCACGGCCTGGTCGCCGAGGGTGGCCCGGCGTACCTCGGTGGGAGCCGGGGTCCGGGCGGAGACGAGGGTCTGGAGCTGGCCGAGGGCCGCGTCGTCGAGTTCCGCCGCGGCGCCGCTGAGCAGCACCAGCCCCGGATCGACGACGCAGGCGCAGGAGAGGATGAGCCCGGCCCAGGCGCCGAGGACCTCGTCGAGGTACTCGCGGGCGGGCGCCGAGGTCGCGGCGAGCCCGCTCAGCTCCCGTACCGGTGACTCGGGCCGGCGGCCCGGGTTGAGCGCGACGACCCGCTCCGCGATGGCGTTCACCGACCACCGGGCCTCGAACTCGCCGACGCCGCTGTAGGGGCGCTCGGTCGCGCCGCCCAACGGCAGGAAGCCGACCTCGCCGGCGGCGCCGCTGGCGCCGCGGCGGACCTTGCCGTCGAGCACGAGGCCGGCGCCGATGCCGTCGGCCACGTGGATCAGCAGCAGGTTCGCCACGTCCGCGCCGGCGCCGGCCACGCACTCGCCGGCGGCCATGAGGTTCACGTCGTTGTCGACGACCACGGGTACGCCGAGCCGCCGTTGCACGGATTCGCCGATCGGCCACGCCTCGACCAGTCCGACCGACGGCGCGAGGCGTACCGCGCCGTTGCTGGACACGCCGGGCACCGCGATGGCGACGCCGCGGAGCGAGGGCAGGTTGTCGCCGACCAGGTCGAGGACGAACTCGCAGACGGTCTCCACCACGTTCGCGCCGAGCCGCGCGACGCGGTGCGCGATGACCGCGCCCTCGCTGTCGGCGATCTCGCAGCTGATCCGGGGTGGCTCCAGTGACACCGCCGCGACGAGCTCGGCGCGGGGGTTGAACTCGAGCATCTCCCGTGGCCGGCCGGTGGTGGGTGCGCCGGGCCCGCGTTCGATGAGGTAGCCCTCGGCGACGAGTTCCCGCACGAGCGCGGTCACCGTGGCCGCCGAGAGGCCGGTCATCTCGGCCAGGTCCACTCGGGACAGCCGCCGGGCCTGCCGGGCGGCCAAGATCACCGAGAGACGCTTGATCTCACGGGACCGCTCACGGCTGACCGGGCTGGTCGGGGCTTTGTCAGACACACTTTCTTCCTAGTGAGAAAAAATTCTGCCGTCAAGTAACGAGATGATCTCGGTCCGCCGACCAGGGAAAATTCTGCGGCCGACAAGCCGGTCGGGCCGGGGCCAGCCCGACATGACGCGCAAAACCGAGCCCTACGGTCCACATTGGGGCCCCAAAACCGGACATAGCCTGTCCACAGGCCATGGCCGGCCTCCCAGCGATCGCCCTGAGCAGGCACGATCGTTTATTCGGATAAGGAAGAAAGTCGTCCGGGGCTATTGACGACGCCTCCGCAAGATCCCTAGGTTACGGCCCGAAGGCCTTCCGGTGGACCGACGTCGCCACCGTGCGTACCGCTCACGCCGTGACGGTGCGCGAGTACCACCATCCCGTTGTCGAGCACCACGACCCCCGAGGACCTCACGGTCCTCTGTGGACAGCTGTCTGCAACACGGCCCGGCACGAGCCACCGTGTCAGCCGGCCCGTGCCGGGCCGACCGTCCCCAGCCGCAGCACTCTCGCTTCGAGACGAAGAGGTATGCCCATGAGATGGCGCACCAGCGCGGCGATCGCCATGTGCGGTCTGCTGTCGTTGGGCCTGGCCACTCCGGCCCAGGCCAACCCCCAGCAAGCAACACCGAAGCCCCAGGCCAAGAAGTCCGACAAGCCGGTCGACCTGGACATCATGTTCATCGGCGCCCACCCGGACGACGAGGCCGGCCAGCTCGGCATGCTCGGATACTGGAACGAGTATCACGGCATGAAGGCCGGCGTCATCACCACCACCCGCGGCGAGGGCGGCGGCAACGCCACCGGTCTCGAGGAGGGCCCGGAGCTCGGCATCCTGCGGGAGGCCGAGGAGCGCAAGGCCGTCGGCTGGGCCGGCGTCGAGCACATCTACAACCTGGACGCGCTGGACTTCTGGTACACCGCCAGCGCTCCCCTGACCGAGGAGGTCTGGGGCCACCAGGAGACGCTGTCCCGGATCGTGCGGGTCCTGCGGACCACCAAGCCCGAGGTCATCCTCACGATGAACCCCTCGGCGACGCAGGGCAACCACGGCAACCACCAGAAGGCGGCCATGCTGGCCGTGGAGGCCTTCTACGCGGCTGCCGACCCGAAGGCGTTCCCGGAGCAGATCAAGAACGAGGGGCTCAAGCCCTGGCGGGTCTCCCGCATCTTCCAGACCGGCGGCAGCGGCACCTCCAGCAACGGCCCCGCCTGCGAGACCACGTTCACGCCGGCCGAGGCCAGCAACGTCGTCTTCGGCACCTGGCAGGGCTACGAGTCGGCGCGCCACGACGGCAACCGGTGGAACACGGTCCAGACCTGGGCCCGCCGGGAGTACGTGTCGCAGGGCTGGGGCAACAGCTCCTTCCCGACGACCAACCCCGACGCCATCGGCTGCAACCGGCTGACGCTGATCGACACCCGCACCCCGTACCCGGACCCGAACGTGGGCGCCGGCACCGGTGCGCTCCAGGGTGCCACCCTGCGGGCCACGGGCGGCCTGCCGCTGGGCACCGAGGTCCACGTGCGTCCGCGCACCTGGGAGGCCGTCGGCGGCCAGCCCATCAAGGTGGACACCGTCCTGTACGCCGAGAAGGCCGTTCCGGGCGCCAAGGTCACCCTGAGCGTGCCGGCCGGCTGGACCGTCAGCGGCAACGGCGACGTGGGCACGCTGACCCCGCGTAAGGAGGTCGTGAAGACCTTCACGGTCACCCCGCCCGCGCAGGTCGAGGTGGGCACCCGCTTCAAGATCGACGCCACACTGACCAGCAAGAAGGACGGCAGCGGCACCAGCAGCGCCCGGGTTCAGGGCACCGCGCCGGTGCGCGGCACCCTGGAGCCGCTGGAGGAGATCGCCGACTTCCGCGCCTGGACCGTGCGGAACAAGACCCAGCAGCTCGACGCGCTCATCGAGTCCCTGCTGAACATCCCCAGCGGCGGCACCCGCAGCGTCAAGGTCAACCTGACCAACCACGGCACCCGGGTCGAGTCCGGCGCGGTCAAGCTGAACGTCCCCGCCGGCTTCTCGGTGGCCGAGCAGCAGGTGCCGTACAGCGGGCTCCGGCCTGGCGCCAGCACCTCGGTGACGTTCACCGTCACCAACACCGACACGTCGCTGCCGACGGCCAACCGGGCCCCGGACAACGGCGCCTACCGGGTGCAGATCGAGACCAGCTACACCGGTGGCAGCGCGAGCGAGCCGGGTGCGTTCAACCTGGTCCCGGTCACCACGATCCCGAAGGCCGCCACCGCGCCGACGGTGGACGGCCACGGTCACGACCACGAGTACACCGGCGAGGTCATCGACATCTCCACCCGCTGGGAGGGCACCGCCGCCCCGGCGTCGGACATCTCCGGCACCGCCCAGCTCACCCACACCGACGACGCCCTGTACGCCATCTTCAACATCACCGATGACGTGCTCGGCACCGTCCTGCCGCCGGAGGACTGCAAGCGTCCGCGGCGTAACGACAACATCGAGTTCGGCATCGACCCGCGCGGCACCTCGGCGAACACCTCCACGGTGTTCAACATGGCGCTCTTCCCGGCCACGAACGACCCGGCCAACGGAAACCCGCCGTGCTTCGCCCGGGAGCGGGACAACCACCAGGGCGGCCCGGAGACCGCACCGGGTGTGGAGATCGCCTCCGTGGTGACCAGCAACCCGTACACGGGTTACCGGATCGAGGTCAAGATCCCGTTCAGCGTGCTGCCGGACACCATCGACCCGAACCGGATGGGTCTGAACATCCTGGTCAACGACTCGGACACGCAGGATCTGACCGCGCAGACCCGGGTCGGCTGGTCGACCTGGAGCGGCGTACGGGCCGACCCGTGGCGCTGGGGCAACGCGACGCTGCCGGCCCTGGCGGCGAAGCCGTCGGCGCCGAAGGCTCCGATCATGCCGGACACCGCGGCGCAGAGCGTGGACTCGCCGCAGACCCTCCTGCAGTCCGTCTCGGACGGGGTGGCGCCGGGTGGTTACGCCAAGCTGGCGGACAACACGGTGAAGATCAAGAAGGTCACCCGCACCGCGAGCAAGGTGTCCGTGCAGCTCCAGGTGAAGAAGGCCGGCACCGCCCGGGCCTTCCTCTGGGACGGCACCCGGGTCGTGGCGGAGGCCAAGGCCGAACTGCGGAAGGACGGCACCCTCGTCCTGCCGCTGACCGGGGCGCTCCCGGCCGGCACCTCGCTGCTCGTCTCGTACGAGCACGGCGGCGCCACCACCGCTGCGGCCAAGAAGATCTGCTGAGCGGACGATGACCGCGTCGACCTGACGCACGCGACGGGCCGGGCCTGCGGGTCCGGCCCGTCGTGCGTCCCGCCCGTCCGGGCCGCGCCCGCTCAGCGAACCGGCGCCGGGCCGGTCGCGACCGGTGACGACTCGGCCGGTGCACGCCACCAGCGGCGCGACGCCAGCGCGGCCAGTCCGGCGCCGGCGGTGTTGAGCAGGACGTCGTCCACCGAGGACAGCCGGTCCAGCCGCAGGGCGTACTGCGCGACCTCGACCAGGACCGAGCAGCCGGCCGCGAGCACCAGGATCCGCGGCACCGACGCCAGCGCCGCGAACCGCAGCGGGCCGAAGAACCCGAGCGCCGCGAACACCAGCAGGTTGCCGACGATCTGGACCGTCACCGTCAGCGGCCCGCCCGCGAGGACGGTGAGCAGGTCCCGCAGCGGCACCAGGCTCACCCGGCCGGGGACCACACCGGCGCCGTCGCCCGGCAGCATGATCATCCAGACCCACGGCACGGTCCCGTAGACGATGCCCACCTCGGCCAGCGACCGCCGCCACGCCGGACCGCCGCCGCCACGCCGGCGGGCCAGCACCCACACCACCAGCGCCGCCGCCGGCAACGCGGCCACCGTGAGCAGCACGACCCCGTTGATCGTGCCGAACCAGCCGTGCCACCCCTCGATCACGCCGCCCCCACCTCCGTCCGGCCGACGGCCGGCCCGAGGCCATCCTGCCTCCCGGCGGGCCGCCGGCCGCGGGCGCCCGTGCGGTTACGGCGACTCCTGCGTGTTCATCGACCGGATCCCGCTGCTCAGCGTCGCGGTCACCGCCGAGACCGCGACGAGCCCGGCGAAGACCAGCATGGTCACGGCCACCGGGAACCGGGCCAGCAGCAGCCCGGCCAGTCCCGGGGCGAGGGCGGCGGCCGAGGTGGCGGCCAGGAAGATGACGCTGACCACCCGGCCCTGCAACCGGTCCGGCGTGATCGCCGCCTGGTAGCCGAAGAGCACCGCGTTGGCGGTCGGCGCGAGGAACACCGCCGCCGCCAACGGCACCGCGGCGAGCACGCTCGACGGCACCAGGGCGCTCGCCGCCATCAGGACGGTGGTGGCCCAGCACAGCACGATCACCAGGGTCGGCAGCCGCAGCCAGCGCTGGACCGCCGGCGCGGCCAGCGCGCCGAGGAACCCGCCCAGACCGAAGATCGTGCTGGCCAGGCCGACCACCACCGAGGCGGTGCCGGCCCGCTCCAGGGCCACGATGATCGTGAAGATCATGCCGGTGAAGGCCATGTTCAGCGGCGCCGCGATCACCAGCAGCGCCCGCAGGAACGGGTTGGCCAGCACGAACCGGATGCCCTCGGCCATCGCCGCGCCGCCGGACTGCGGCGCCTGCTCGGTGCGGGGCTGCTCCATCGGCCGGCGGATGAGCAGCACCGCCAGCAGCGAGAGCAGATAGGACACGGCGTTGCCGACGAACGGCAGGGACCGGCCGAGCCCGTAGAGCAGGCCACCGAGCGGCGGCCCGGCGAGCTGGGTTCCGTAGGAGCGGGCCTCGTTGCGCGCGACAGCGGTGGTGAGCTGCTCGGCGGGCACCAGGTTGCGGACCGCCGCGTGTTCCGCGGTGCCGAAGACCGCGTTGGCCGCGGCGCCGACAACGGTGACCACGATGATCATCGGCAGCCCGGCCACCCCGGCGAGCACCGCGCCGGCCAGCCCCAGGTACGCCACCAGCCGGACCACGTCGCAGACGATGAGCAGCGTACGGCGGGAGAACCTGTCGGCCACGACGCCGGCGGGCAGCCGGCAGGCCAGCGTGGTGAGCAGCCCCAGGCTGCCGACCAGACCGGCCTGCGCGGCCGAGCCGGTGAGGAAGAGCACCAGCAGCGGCATCGCCAGGTTCGACATCGCCGTGCCCAGGTCGGACAGGCACTGGCTGATCCAGAGCAGGTTGAAGTCGCGGTTGCGCCAGAGGCTGACCGGGCGGTCCGGCCCGGTCACCGGCGGATCGGTGACGGTCGGCATCTGTTCCTCGTCGGTCGCGGTCAGGGCCGGTTCGGCGGCGGCGGTCATGCCGGCCACCAGGAGCCGGGAGCGGGACGCAGGTCGTCGAACCACTCGGCCGCCGGGTCGTGCCGGGCGAAGAACTGCCGGCCGACGTGGGCCGCGTCGCGGGCCTGGAGCATACGCAGGCTGAACATCTCGGTCCCGCCGACGCGCACGACGCCGTCCACGAGCACCTTGCCCGGGGCGGCCGACATGACCGGCCCCCGGGCCGTCCGCGCCAGGCCGGACACCGACCGGACGGCGTCGGTGTAGATCTGCCAGGCCCGGGTCAGCGGCAGGCTGAAGTAGCTGCGGGCGCCGGTGTCGCGTTCCACGAACATGTAGTACGGGATCACGCCCAGTTCCACCAGGCGCTGCCACATCGTGGCCCAGTCCCCCGCCCGGTCGTTGACGTGCGCGATCAGCGGCGCCTGTGCCCGGATCACCGCACCGGTGGCCCGGATCCGGGCGATCGCCCGGCGGACCTCGTCGGTGGCCAGTTCCCGGGGGTGGGAGAAGTGGGCCATCACCGCGACGTGCCGGCCGGCGGCGGTGATCCGCTCGAAGAGGCGCAGCAGGTCGTCGGCGTCCGGGTCGGTGGTGAACCGGGCCGGCCAGTACGACAGCGCCTTGGTGCCGAACCGCAGCGTGCGGATGTGGTCGAGGGCCGGGTCCAGCAGGGGCGACACCCAGCGCTCCAGCACCGCGGCGCTCATGATCATCGGGTCGCCGCCGGTGAACAGGACGTCGGTGACGCCCCGGCTCTCCTCCAGGTACGCGACCACGTCGCCGACGTCCGAGGCGGCCTGCCGGATCTCGGCGTTGCCGACGAACTGCGCCCAGCGGAAGCAGTAGCCGCAGTAGGAGTGGCAGGTCTGCCCCTGGGACGGGAAGACCAGCACCGTCTCGGCGTACTTGTGCTGCACGCCGAGCAGCCGGCGTCCCCGGTGCGTCGGCACGTTCGCCTCGAGCTGGGCGCCCGGGTTCGGGTTGAGCCGGGCGTGGGCGTCGCGGGCCGCCTTGCGGATCACACCCGGCTCGGCGGCGGACAGGTGCAGCGCCGACAGGTGGTCGAAGATCTCCGGCGGCAGCATGTCCCGGTGCGGGAACGTGAGCCGGAAGATGGGGTCGTCCGGGACGGCGGACCAGTCGATGAGCTCGTCCACGACGTACTGATTGACCTTGAACGGCAGCACCGAGGAGACGACCCGCAGGTCGTGCAGGTATTCCTCGGGCATGCCACGCGCGCCGGCGAGCCGCGCCAGACGTTCGTGGGAGTAGACCTTCATCACCGTCGCCTCGTTGTCAGCGGGATGGGACAGGGGTGGCCGCCGGTCGGCGGCCGGGCCGGGACGGATCCGTGCGGACCCGCCCCGGCCGGTGGGCGGTTCAGCCCTGCGCGGCGGCCATCCGCTCGCGCAGGCTCTTCGGACGCATGTCGGTCCACACCTCGTCGATGTGGGCGAGGCAGTCCGCGCGGTTGCCCTCGAAGCCGGTGGCGGTCCAGCCCGCCGGCAGCTCGCGGTCGGCGAACCAGATCGAGTACTGCTCCTCGTGGTTCATCACGACGCGGTAGGTGCGGTCATCGTCGTCGACGGCCATCGCCGTTCTCCTTCTCGTTCGGTTCCTCGGTTGGGACGGATCCCGGCCGGGCGGCCGGGGGTGTGCGGCGCGGGCCCGGGTGGCCCGCGGTGTCAGAGCCGGACCGGCAGCGCGGCGAGGCTGCGGTTGAGCAGCGACGGCTGCCACCGCACCTCGGTGCCGGCGAGCGCCAGGCCGGGCGCCGCGGCCAGCAGGTCGGTCAGCGCGGCGCCGGCGACCAGCCGGGCCAGCGGGGCGCCCAGGCAGAAGTGCCCGCCCTGCCCGAAACCCAGGTGCGGGTTCGGGTGCCGGCGCAGGTCCAGCTCGTCCGGGCGGTCGAAGCGGGACGGATCCCGGTTCGCCCCGGCGGTGACCACGTAGAGCCGCTGGCCGGCGCGCAGCCGCTGCCCGGCCAGCTCGACGTCGTCCTTGACGTGCCGGATGGACATCTTGGACGGCCCGTCGAAGCGCAGCAGCTCCTCCACGGCCAGCGCGGCCAGCTCCGGTTCGGCCCGCAGCAGGGCGAGCTGGCCGGGGTGGCGCAGCAGGTTCCAGGTGCCGACCGCGATCAGGTTGCTGGTGGTCTCGCCACCGGCGAACGCCACGTGGGTGAGCATGGCGACGAACTCGTCCTCGCTCACCGACTCGCCCACCAGGCCGTTGGCGAGCGCCGCGCTGATCAGGTCCTCGCGGGGCGCGGCCCGCCGGGCCCGCACCAGCACCCGCAGGTAGTCGAAGAGGTCCAGCAGCGCCTGCTGCGAGCGCTCGTGCTCCTCCGGCGACTGCACCGAGCCCAGGGCCAGGTCGCCCACCTCGATCGCCCAGCGCTGGAACATCGCGGTGTCCTCGGCCGGTACGCCCATCCAGGCCGCCGCGACGGTCGCCGGGAGCGGGCGGGCGAAGTCGGCCACCAGGTCGATGGCACCCTCGCCGCCTCCGGCTCGGGCGGCCAGCCGGCTCACCGCCTCCTGCACCATCGGGCGGTTGCGGCGCACCTGCCGGGCCCCGAACGCGCCCCGGAAGACGCTGCGCAGCCGGCGGTGCTCGGGCGGGTCCACGAAGACCATCCAGCCGGCCATGATGGAGAACGCCCGGGCCGCCTCGGGGCTGAGCAGCTCCAGCGGCGTCTGGGCCAGCATCGGGCTGATCCGGTCCGCGGAGATCTCCGGCATCGTGTAGCAGGCCGTGGCGGGCTCGTAGCCGGTGACCAGCCAGGCCCGGTGCACCGGGCTCCAGTGCACCGGTTCGGCGGCCCGCAGCGCGGCCAGGTACGGGTACGGGTCGGCGACGAGGTCGTCGTCCAGCAGGTAACGGTCGGTCAGGATCGCGGTGCTCATGCCGTACGCTCCAGCAGCTCGGCGGCGAGGGCGGCGACGGCCGCCACGCCCGGTTCGGTGACCATGCTCCGGTGGGTGCCGGGCAGGTGGTGGACGGTGAGCGCGTCCGGGAACATCTCCCGGCAGCGCCGCTCGTAGGCGGACCCGTTCTCCCCGGCGACCACCGAGGGGCGGCCCGGTCCGGCGGTGGCCGCCTCGGCGGTGACCAGCAGGTGCGCGGGCCCGCGGTAGGGCTGCGGGCGGTAGCCGGCGGCGGCGCGCAGCAGCGCCGTCCACATCGCCACCGGCCAGTCGGCGCCCAGCGCCGCCTCGGACTCGTCGACGCCGGCCGCCAGCAGGGTGGCCACCAGCTCGCGCTCCTGGCTGAGCCGGGCCGGGGTGCCCGGTGTCAGCTCCCGGATCGCCGCGCGCATCGCGACCGCCCGATCGAGCAGGTCCAGCGCCTCGGTGACGGCGAACATGCCGGTCTCGTCCGGCACCGCCGGTTCGAGCAGCAGGAGGACGTCCACCCGCTCGCCGGCGGCGGTCAGCCGGATCGCCATCTCCTGGGCGATGTTGGCGCCCATCGACCAGCCGAGCAGCGCGTACGGGCCGTGCGGCTGGTGCGCGCGCAGCTCGCGCAGGTAGTCGTCGGCGAGACCGGTCATCGTGTCGGCGTCGACGCCGCCGTCGATGCCCCGGGCCTGGAGGCCGCGCACCGGCCGGCCGGCGGGCAGCGCCTGCGCCAGCGGCAGGTACCAGGCGACGCTGCCGCCGCTGGGGTGCACGCACCACAGGGGACGCAGGCCGGGGTCGCCGTCGCGCAGGGACACCACCACGCCGCCCTCGTGCCGTACCGCCGCTCCTTCCGGGCCGCGGTCGCGGGCGGCGATCGCGTTGGCCAGCGCCGCGACGGTCGGGTGCTCGACCAGGTCCGCCACCCCGACCGGCAGGCCCAGGTCGCAGGCGCGGGCGGCGAGCCGCACGATGGCCAGCGAATGCCCGCCGAGGTCGAAGAAGTCGTCGTGCACGCCGACCCGGTCCAGCCGCAGCGTCTCCGCCCACAGCTTCGCCAGCGTCGCCTCGACCTCGGTGCGCGGCTCCACGTACGGGCGTTCCGGCGCCGCCGTCGGCTCCGGCAGCGCGGCCCGGTCGAGCTTGCCGTTGCCGGTCACCGGCAGCGCGTCCAGCGCGACGAACGCGGACGGCACCAGGTAGGCGGGCAGCCGCTCGCGCAGCCAGCGGCGCAGCACGTCGGCCTCGGGCAGGTCCAGCCCGGCAACCGGCACCAGGTACGCGACGAGCCGGGCGTCGCCGGGCTCGTCGGCGCGGGCGGCCACCGCCGCCATCGCCACGTCGGGACGCGCCGACAGCGCCGCCTCGATCTCGCCGAGCTCGATGCGCCGGCCGCGGATCTTGACCTGTCCGTCGACCCGCCCGCCGAAGTCCAGCGTGCCGTCGGCCCGCAGGCGTCCCCGGTCGCCGGTGCGGTAGAGCCGCCGCCCGCCGCCGGCCGGGTCCGGCACGAACCGGTCGGCGGTCAGCCCCGGCTGCCCGAGGTAGCCGCGCGCCAGCGCGTCGCCGCCCAGGTAGATCTCGCCGGCCACGCCGACCGGCGCCGGGCGCAGCGCGTCGTCGAGCACCAGCACCGTGGTCCGGGCCAGCGGCCGGCCGATCGGCACGCTGACCGCGTCCGCCGGCAGGTCACGGACCTGGTGCGCGGTGACGACGAAGATCGTCTCGACCGGGCCGTACCCGTTCACCAGGCGCAGGTGCGGCCAGCGCGCGGCCAGGTCCCGGCAGTGCGGCGCGGACGCCGCCTCCCCGCCGAAGACGATCTGCCGCAGCTCGCCGAGCTCCGCCGGCACCTGCTCGACCGCCAGGTTGAACAGGGTGGTGGTGAGGAACGCGGTGGTCACGCCGTGCCGGCGGATCGCGGCCACGATGCCGGCCGGGGTGAGCGGTTGCGCCGGATAGAGCGCGCAGGTGCCGCCGTGCAGCAGCGGGCCGAAGATCTCGAACAGCGCCGCGTCCCAGTTGACGCTGCTCAGGTGCAGCACCGTCTCGTCCGGGCCGAGGTGGGCGAAGTCCTGCCCCAGCAACGAGTCCACTATCGCCCGGTGGGTCACCGCGATGCCCTTGGGCCGTCCGGTGGATCCGGAGGTGTAGAGCACGCAGGCCACGTTGTCGGCGTCCGGCCCCGGCGCCGGCGGCCCGGCCGGCTCCCCGGCGAACGTCTCCTCGGCCAGCGTGACCACGGCCCCGGCCGGCACCAGGTGCCGCCAGGCCGGCTGCGCCAGCACCAGGTCCACCCCGGCGTCCGCCGCGAGCAGCTCCAGCCGGGCGCGCGGGTCGCGCGGGTCCAGCGGCAGGTACGCCGCGCCGGACTTGAGGATGCCGAGCATGCCGACGATCAGGTCCACCGAGCGTTCCGCGCAGAGCCCGACGACCCGCTCCGGACCGGCGCCGTGCCGCCGCAGGTGGTGCGCGACGCGGTTGGCGCGCGCATCCAGCTCGGCGTAGCTCAGCGTCGTCCCGTCGAGGGCCAGCGCGACCCGCTCCGGCCCGGCGGCGACCCGGGCGGCCAGCACGTCGACCACGCTGCGCGGGTCCGCCC
>NZ_JBXUOV010000004.1:0-86212 GCF_057196585.1 Micromonospora sp. ATLC20 | reverse complement strand
GCCCGAGGCCGCGCCAGGACCGGGCACGCCCGCCCGCCGCCATCCCCGGCCCAGCCGCGAGCAGCTCGCCGCGGCGGCCGACCGGCTGCTGCCCGACGTGATCGCGCCCGGCCTGGACGTGCTGTTCGTCGGCATCAACCCGGGCCTGTGGTCGGCGGCCACCGGCTGGCACTTCGCCCGGCCGGGCAACCGGTTCTGGCCCGCCCTGCACCGCGGCGGCTTCACGCCGCGCCTGCTGCACCCCAGCGAACAGGACACGCTTCCGGCGCTGGGCCTCGGCATCACAAACATGGTGGCCCGGGCCAGCGCCCGTGCCGACGAGCTGACCGCCGGCGAACTGGTCGACGGCGCGGCCACGCTCACGGCGAAGGTCGAGCACTACCGGCCGCGCTGGGTGGCGGTGGTCGGGGTGACCGCGTACCGGATCGGGTTCGCCCGGCCGAAGGCCGGTTTCGGGCCGCAGCCGGAGCCGCTCGCGGCGGCCCGGCTCTGGGTGCTGCCCAACCCGAGCGGCCTGAACGCCCACTTCACGCCGGAGACGCTCGGCGCCGCGTTCGCCGAGCTGCGCGCCGCGGTCGCCGCAGGTTAGGCCTCGGTCGTCCGGTGCCGGCGGGCCGTCGGTGGCCCGGCCGGTCAGTCGGCCCGTCGGTCAGTCGGCTGGCCGGTCGGTCGTGTGGCCTCATCGGGTCGCTAGTTGGCGGCGGCCGGGGGCATGGCCTCGTGGGCGACGTAGGTGCCCATCGGCACCGTGGTCACCACCGGCTCGGGCTGCTCGGCCTCGGCGTGGGGCGCGGGCGAGTCGGTGACCGCGAACTGGGTGCGGTACAGCTCGGCGTACAGGCCGCCGACCGCCACCAGCTCGTCGTGCCGGCCGCGCTCCACGATCCGGCCCTCGTCGAGCACCAGGATCTGGTCGGCGTCGCGCACCGTGGAGAGCCGGTGCGCGATGACCAGCGCGGTACGCCCGGTCAGCGCCACCGACAGCGCCCGCTGCACCGCCGCCTCGCTCTCCGAGTCCAGGTGGGCGGTGGCCTCGTCGAGGATCACGATCGACGGGGCCTTGAGCAGGAGCCGGGCGATGGCGATGCGCTGCTTCTCGCCGCCGGAGAAGCGGTAGCCCCGCTCGCCGACAGTCGTGTCGAGCCCGTCCGGGAGCGCCCGGACCAGGTCGGCGACCTGCGCGCCGGCCAGCGCCGCCCAGATCTCGTCGTCGGTGGCGTCCGGCTTGGCGTAGCGCAGGTTCTCCCGGATCGTCTCGTGGAACAGGTGCGAGTCCTGGGTGACCACGCCGATCTCGTCGCGCAGTGAGGCGAGCGTCGCGTCCCGTACGTCGACGCCACCGACCAGCACCTGGCCGTCGCTGACGTCGTAGATCCGGGAGATCAGCATGGACAGCGTCGACTTGCCGGCGCCGGACGGGCCGACCAGGGCCACCATCTGACCCGGCTCGACGGCGAACGAGACGCCCTTGAGCACCGGCTCGTTCACCGTCCGGTCGAGGGTCGAGACCTCCTCCAGGGAGGCGAGGGACACCTCGGCGGCGCTCGGGTAGCGGAAGCGCACGTCGCGGAACTCGACCCGGCCGTTGCCGCGCGGCACCGGCACCGCGTCGGGCTTCTCGGCGATGGTCGGGCGCAGGTCGAGCACCTCGAAGACCCGGTCGAAGGAGACGAGCGCGCTCATCACGTCGACCCGGACGTTGGACAGCGCGGTCAGCGGGCCGTAGAGACGGGTCAGCAGCAGCGCCAGCTTGACGACGGTGCCGGCGCTGACCGCACCGGTGACCGCCAGCCAGCCACCGACGCCGTACGTCAGCGCCTGGGCCAGCGACGCGACGAGCAGCATCGCCACGAAGAACGTCCGCGAATACATGGCGGACTGGATGCCGATGTCACGCACCCGCTCGGCCCGGCGGGCGAACCGGTCGGCCTCCACCTCCGGCGCGCCGAACAGCTTGACCAGCAGCGCGCCGGCGACGCCGAACCGCTCGGTCATCGTCGCGTTCATCTTGGCGTCGAGGTTGTACGACTCGCGGGTGATCTCGGCCAGGCGCCGGCCCACCCGGCGGGCCGGGATGATGAAGATCGGCAGCAGCACCAGCGCCAGCACGGTGATCTGCCAGGACAGCACAAGCATCGCAGCCGCGGTGAGCACGAGCTGGATGACGTTGCTGACCACCCCGGACAGCGTCGAGGTGAACGCCCGCTGGGCGCCGAGCACGTCGTTGTTGAGCCGGCTGACCAGGGCGCCGGTCTGGGTGCGGGTGAAGAACTGCAGCGGCATCCGCTGGACGTGGTCGTAGACCCGGGTGCGCAGGTCGAGGATGATGCCCTCGCCGATGCGGGCCGAATACCAGCGCTGGATCAGGGAGAAGACCGCGTCGGCCACGGCGAGCGCGGCGATGATCAGGGCGAGCCGGACGACAGTCGAGCGGGCGTCCGCTCCGCCGCCGGCGATCGCGTCGATGACGTCGCCGGCGAGCAGCGGCGTGGCCACGCCGATCACCGCGGCGACGATCACGGTGATCAGGAAGACGACGATGTCGCGCCGGTAGGGCCGGGCGAACGCGACGATCCGGCGGGCGGTGCCGCGCTTGAGCTCGTGGGCGGAGACCTCGTCGCGGTTACGCAGCGACCGGAGCATGCTCCAGCCGCCCATGCCGCCGCCGGCCATCGGGTGGGACACTCGTCACCTCCGGGTCGTCGGGGCAGCATGAACCGTCGGAGTCCATTCTCCCGACGCCTGTGACAACCTCGCGAGTAACCCAGATCTTCCCGAACGGTCCTTACGAAATCGCCGTACCGGCTATTCGCCCCGCCCGGCCAGGTCCCGGATCCGCCGGGTCTGCGCCTCCCGCTCGGCGCGCTGCTGCTCGGCGTGCGAACGGTCGACCGCGCCCGCGAGCAGCGCCTTGATCTCGATGATCGCGTCCCGGTTGTTGGCGAGCAGCCCGGCGGAGAGATCACGCACGGCGCCGTCCAGCTCGTCGTTCGGCACCACGAGCGTGGCCAGGCCGATCCGGTCCGCCTCGGCAGCGTCCATCCGCCGGCCGGTGGCGCAGATCTCCAGCGCCCGGGAGTAGCCGACCAGCTCGACGAGGCGGCGCGTGCCGGCCAGGTCGGGAACCAGGCCGAGGGTCACCTCGGCCATCGAGAGCTTCGCGTCGGCGGCGAGCACCCGCATGTCACAGGCCAGCGCGAGCTGGAAGCCGGCGCCGATGGCGTGGCCCTGCACCGCGGCGATGGACACCACGTCCGGCCGGTGCAGCCAGGTGAAGCCGCCCTGGTACTCGGCGATCCGGTCGGCGCACTCCGCCTCCGGCATCGCGGCCAGCTCGGCGAAGGAGCCCGGCCCGGTCGCACCGGCGACCGCCAGGTCCAGGCCCGCGGAGAAGGCGCGCCCCTCTCCGCGTACGACGACGACGCGCACGTCGCCGGGCAGGTCCCGGGAGAAGTCGCTCATGGCGCGCCACATCGCCGGGGTCTGGGCGTTGAGTACGTCGGGCCGGCACAACGTCACCGTCGCGACCGGCCCGTCGCAGTCGAAGCGCACTCCGGTCGTCTCGGCGGTCACCGGACGCCCCGGAACGCGCTGATGGACGACGCTGGGGGGCGGGTCACGCCTTCTTCCGGCGCCGGGCGCCGCCGCGCTGCCGCAGCTGCACCCCGGACTCGGTGAGCACCCGGTGGATGAACCCGTAGGAACGGCCGGTCGAGGCCGCCAGAGCACGGATGCTCTCTCCGCCGGTGTACCGCTTTACCAGGTCTTTGGCGAGCGTCTGACGCTCGGCCCCGACGATCCGGCGACCCTTCTCAGTGCTGGTGGCTGTGCCGGTGGCTGCCATGCTGATTCCTCACGTCCCAGACTGTGCGGTTCGGATACGGTCCCACCTATTAGACCGCCTCGGACGATCATGCGCCAGATATCAACTATTCGCCAACCGACACGCTACGCAATGTCAGCTTCCCGATAGAGTGATCCTTCCGGCCGGCTGATCCGTACCGCCCCGCCGGACGGGCCCGTCGACCCCACCGACCCCACAGACCCCACCCCGTCGATCATGAAGTTGACGGCGATGTGGATCTCCAAAAGTGCCGCCAACTTCATGATCGACCAGCAGAGTGCCCTGGGGCGGGCGGGGTCAGGCGAGCTCCACCAGCTCCAGGAGGTCGTCGGACCAGGCGTCCTCGTCGCCGTCGGGCAGCAGGATGGCGCGGTCCGGCTTGAGCGCGGTGACCGCACCCGGGTCGTGCGTGACCAGCACGATCGCGCCCGGGTAGCGGGCGATCGCGTCGAGCACCTGCTCGCGGCTGACCGGGTCGAGGTTGTTCGTCGGCTCGTCCAGCAGCAGCACGTTGGCGCCGGAGCAGACCAGCGTGGCCAGCGCCAGCCGGGTCTTCTCGCCGCCGGAGAGCACCCCGGCCGGCTTGTCGACGTCCTCGCCGGAGAACAGGAACGCGCCGAGGATCTTGCGCAGGTCGGTGTCGGTCTGGTCGGACGCGGCGCTGCGCATGTGCTCCAGGATCGTCCGGTCCACGTCGAGCGTCTCGTGCTCCTGGGCGTAGTAGCCGAGCCGCAGCCCGTGCCCGGGGCGTACCTCGCCGGTGTCCGGCTCCAGCAGCCCGCCGAGCATCCGCAGCAGCGTGGTCTTGCCGGCGCCGTTGAGACCGAGGATGGCCACCCGGGAACCCCGGTCCACCGCGACGTTCACGTCGGTGAAGATCTCCAGCGACCCGTACGACTTGGACAGGCCGGTCGCGGTCAGCGGCGTCTTGCCGCACGGCGCGGGGCTCGGGAAGCGTACCTTCGCGACCTTGTCCGCGACGCGGACCTCGTCGAGGCCGGAGAGCAGGCGCTCGGCGCGCCGGGCCATGTTCTGCGCGGCGACGGTCTTGGTGGCCTTGGCCCGCATCTTGTCCGCCTGCGCCATCAGCGCGCCGGCCTTCTTCTCGGCGTTGGCCCGCTCCCGGCGGCGGCGCCGCTCGTCGGTCTCGCGCGCCTCCAGGTACGCCTTCCAGCCCAGGTTGTACGTGTCGACCACGGACCGGGTGGCGTCCAGGAACCAGACCTTGTTGACCACCGCCTCCAGCAGCGAGGCGTCGTGGGAGATCACGATCAGGCCGCCCTTGTGGTTGGCGAGGAAGCCGCGCAGCCAGGTGATCGAGTCGGCGTCGAGGTGGTTCGTGGGCTCGTCGAGCAGCAGGATGCCGCCGCCGTTCTCGCCCGCGTCGCGGAACAGGATCCGGGCCAGCTCGATGCGGCGGCGCTGACCGCCGGACAGCGTGCCGATGGTCTGCGCCAGGGCCCGGTCGGGCAGGCCGAGGTTGGCGCAGATGCGGGCCGCCTCGGCCTCGGCCGCGTAGCCGCCGAGCGAGGCGAACTGGTCCTCCAGCGCGCCGTAGCGGCGGACCAGCCGCTCGTCGTCGGCGCCCTCGGCGAGCTTGTTCTCCAGCTCCTTCATCTGCGCCATGAGCACGTCCAGGCCGCGGGCGGAGAGCACCCGGTCCCGGCCCGTGACGTCCAGGTCACCGGTACGCGGATCCTGCGGCAGATAGCCGATGGCGCTGCGCCGATCGATCTGCCCGCCGTACGGCTGCCCCTCCCCGGCGAGCACCTTGAGCGTGGTGGTCTTGCCGGCGCCGTTACGGCCGACCAGGCCGATCCGGTCGCCCGGCTGCACCCGCAGGGTGGTGTCGGACAGCAGGATCCGGGAACCGGCACGCAGTTCCAGGCCGGTGGCAGTGATCATCTCGGAGTACTCGCTCTCGGGTCCGGAAGGGCTGACTCAGGGCACGCGAAAGCGCCGGCGGGTGGTGATTTCCCGTCGGCGCGGGGCCGTTCAGCCTTCGCAGCGCAGCACGGGGGCAAGTGTACCGGGCCCCGCGGGCCCTCTCCGCCGGATTACCGTGCAAGATCATCGGGTACGGAGACCGCCGTCCGGACCCGGTCCGGTACCGCAACCATCACATACGGACACATCGGTGATCGGGGTCAACATGGAGCTGAACGAGAACGCGCGGGTCGACACCAGCCAGGTGGACGACCGGCGAGGGTCCAGCGGAGGCGGCGGGATGGGCATTCCGATCCCGATCGGCGGCGGCCGGGGCGGGATCGTGGGCATCATCATCGCCGTACTGGTCGCCCTGGTGGGCGGCGGCTTCGGCCTCAACGCCGCCACCAACGGCGGCGGTGACGAGCAGGGCGACAACACCTCGCTGGAGCAGAAGTGCTCGGCGCAGGACGCGCTGAAGCAGCTCGACTGCCGCAACGCGCTCTACGTCAACTCGATCCAGGCGTACTGGCGTACCGCGATGCCGGAGGCGTTCGGCGAGCAGTACCGGCCGTCGAAGACGGTGTTCTTCAGCCAGAACGTGAGCACCGCCTGCGGCGCTGCCGACTCGGGCGTGGGCCCGTTCTACTGCCCGGCCGACGACCTGGTCTACATCGACCTCACCTTCTACAAGCTGCTCGCCGACCAGCTCGGCGCCGAGGGCGAGTTCGCCCAGCCGTACGTGCTGGCCCACGAGTACGGCCACCACGTGCAGGACCTGCTCGGCACCGAGGCGCAGATGCGCCGCCAGCAGCAGCGCGACCCGCAGAGCGCGAACGCGCTCTCGGTGAAGCTGGAGCTGCAGGCCGACTGCTACGCCGGGGCGTGGGCGAAGAACGCCACCGGTACGGCCGACGACAAGGGCCAGAAGATCTTCACCAGCATCACCGAGCAGGACATCTCGCAGGCCATCGACACCGCCGAGAAGATCGGCGACGACGCGATCCAGCAGCGGTCCGGCCGGCCGGTGAACCCGGACGAGTTCACCCACGGCAGCTCGGAGCAGCGCAAGCAGTGGTTCACCAAGGGCTTCACCACCGGTGACCCGAAGTCCTGCGACACCTTCGGTTCGGGCCAGTAGCAGCCCGGCGTATCGGCCCCGCACCGCCGCCAGACCGGCGGTGCGGGGCCGATGTCGTGTCCGGGGCCGGTCAGGCCGGCAGGGTCACCTGACCCGGCGTGGACCGGTTGACTGTGGTGCCGTCGCCCAGCTGACCACCGCTGTTGTCACCCCAGCACCACAGACCGCCGTCGGTACGGATGCCGCAGCCGTGGTCGGTGACCGCGAGGCCGCCGGTCCAGGTGGTGGCCGTACCGGCCTGGACGGGCGCGGACCGGTGGGTGGTGCTGCCGTCGCCCACCTGCCCGGCCGAGTTCTTGCCCCAGCACCACAGGCTGCCGTCGGTACGCGACGCGCAGGACGTGTCGCTGCTGGCGGCGATCCGGTTCCACGTGGTGGCGGTGCCGATCTGCACCGGCGCGGTCCGGTACGTGCCGCTCACGCCGAGCTGCCCGTACCCGTTCTCACCCCAGCACCACAGCGCGCCGGAGCGGACCCCACAGGTGTGCGCGTACCCGGCCGCGACGCCGGTCCACCCGGTCGCGGTGCCGACCTGCGCGGGCGCGGTCTGGGGCGCCAGGTTGCCGAGCCCGAGCTGGCCGTCCGAGCTGGACCCCCAGCACCAGAGCGTGCCGCCGGTCCGGATCCCGCAGGTGTGCCCGTAGCCGGTCGAGACGCTCACCCAGTCGGTGGCCGTGCCGACCTGCAGCGGGGTGTTCGCGACGTACGGCGAGGCGCCGACGCCCAACTGGGTGGTCCGGTTGAAGCCCCAGCACCAGAGCGTGCCGTCGGTGCGGATCGCGCAGGTGTGCTGGGGGCCGGCGTCGACCCGGGCCCAGGTGGTCGCGGTGCCGACCTGCACCGGGGTGCTGCGGCTGGTGGTGCTCCCGTCGCCGAGCTGGCCCCGGAAGTTCGAGCCCCAGCACCACAGCGTCCCGTCGGTGCGGACCGCGCAGGTGTGCCCGGTGCCGGCGTCGGCGTTCGTCCAGGTGGCGGTGCCGACCCGCGTCGGGGCGCTGCGGTTCGTGGTGGTCCCGTCGCCGAGCTGACCGCCGTAGTTCGAGCCCCAGCACCACAGCCCCCCGTCGGTGCTGATCGCGCACGTGTGCGCGCCGCCCGCGGTGACGCTGCTGACGGTGGGCGCGGCGAGCGCGGCGCGCTGCACCGGGCCCGCGCTCGCCGTACCGGCCGTGAGCGCGGTGGTGAGCACGAGGGTTCCGGCGCTCATCGCCGCCGCCGCGACGAGGAGCCTCGTCGCACGGCGCCACCGGGCCCGCAGCCGGCCGTCCTGATATCCGCTCATGAAGTTGTTCTCTCCCAACGATGTCGGCGCGTGATGGCGGAGGCGAAGCGGGCCCTGCGGGTCGCCCGGAGACCCGCCGCTTCGTGACACGACCTTATGCATCGAGCCGGTTCGATGCATCATCGAGGAGCGGGATTGCGCCGTCTTGAGGTGATCTTTCCTGTTCAGCGGACCAGGATGTGGACCGCACGGGCTGCGGCGACGGCGGCCACCAGCACCGCGTGCCGGGGTTCCGGCACGTCGAGCAGTCGCGGCGCGCGCAGAGCCGCGAGCGGGGCCAGCCGCCGGTCGGCCAGCACGGTGTCCACCGCGCGCCGGTCGCCGCCGCACACCAGCGCCGCCAGCGTGCCCGCCTCCGGCAACAGCAGGCGTACGGCCAGCTCGGCCGCGTCGCCCAAGGCGGCCTTCGCCTGGTTGTCGCGCCGCCTGGCGAACCGCTGCTGGGACCAGCCGCCCGCCGCGGTACGCCCCTGCACGTACCGGGTGTCCACCTTGGAGACCACCAGGTCGGTGCCGTCGGCGACACCGACCGCCACGGCGCCCTTGCGGGCCAGCAGCAGACCGAGCCGTCGGGCCGCCGCGGCGGAGGCGACGAATCCGGGTACGTCCGCCGACGCGCTCGCGCCGGGCGGGGTGTGCAACTCGGCGGTGGCGCCGTCCGAGGCGGCGAGCAGGAGCCCGTACTCCTGGACGGTCGTCGTCGGCGGGCCGTGCCGGTCGGTGAAACCCTCGACCCAGCGGGCGACGCGGCCGGGGTCGACCTCGACCCACCGGCCGCCCCCGGCGGCGGGTCGGCTGCTCATGGCCCGACGGTACGCCATCGACGGGCCGGGAAACGCAACGCGGGAGGACACCGTGACCGGTGCCCTCCCGCGCCTACCCGTGGATCAGTGGACGGTGAGGTTGCCGCCCTTCAGCTTGACCTCGGCGGTCGCGCCGCCCGTCCAGTCGGACGAGAACAGCAGCGAGCCGCTGTTCCAGAGCGTGAGCCCGACGGTGTCGTTCCTTCCGGGGGCGCCCCGGTCGGTCACCGTCACGGCCAGGGTCAGGCCGGAGGCCACCAGCTTGCCCTTGTTGTCGTACAGGGCGGCCTGGTAGCGCACCCGGGCGGCCTTGCCCGCCGAGGTGACGCCGAGCGCGTCGACGGTGTCGGCCCTGATCGTGTACGACTTCCCGCCGGAGCGGAACTCGACCTCGGCCTTACCAGTGGCGGGCTTGTTCGCCTTGCCCGGCTTCGCGTTCAGCTCCACCTCGACCGTGGAGTTCACGTCGGCCGGGTAGGTCCCCGCCGAACGGGTGGCGGTGAACTCGCCGCCGCCGGTGAGGAACCCGCCGTCGGAGACGGCGACAGTCACCTGGGCGGTGGTGCTGCCCGTGTAGTTGCCGCCGACGGTCGCGGTGACGGTGTGCGTGCCCTTCGGCAGGGTGGCCGTGCACGCCGCGGACGCGGTGGTGGTGGCCGTGCCGAGCAGGCCGAGCACACCGGTGCACAGCGTCACGCCGTCCTTGGTGAAGGTGACGGTGGCGGTACGGATGTCACCGGCTGTGGTGTCCGTGGCGCCGGGCAGCACCGAGCCGTCCCGGACCACGGCCCGCAGCAGGGCCTGGCCGGACGCGCCGCCTGTCGCGGTGTTGACGAGCGTGTCACCGGCCCAGCTGACCGCCGCGTCCTCGGCGGCGACGGTGACGGTGAACGAGGTGCTGCCGGTCAGCCCGGAGCCGTCGGACACGGTCACGGTGACCGGGTACTCACCCGGGGCCGCCGTGGTGGTGCCGGCGACCGTCCAGGTACGCGTACCCGGGCGGGCGTCCGTCGCCGAGGTGCTCGTGACGGCCAGGGACAGGCCGGCAGGCAGCCCGGTGGCGGCAGCGGTCAGGTCCGCGCCCGTGGTGTCGCCGTCGGTGGCGGTCACAGTGACAGCGGGCGAGAGCGCGTCGCTGTACTGGACGCGCACGCCGCCGTCCGGGGCGGTGCTGGTGACGGCCGGCGCGGACCGGATGGTGAAGTCGGCGTCGTTGACGTCGAAGAAGACGTTGCCGACCGCCTCGATCTTGATCCGGGCCTTCCCGGTCGCCACGTTCGGCAGCGTCACCGTCGCGGTGCCGATGTTCGCGGTCTGCTCGGCCAGCACGTACGGGAAGGTCAGCCCGCCGTCGGCGGACAGCGAGATCTTCACCTGGGCGGCGTTCACCGGCGCCACGTCGGTGCCCGCGACGTCCCACGTCACGGTCTGGGTCGAGCCGCCGTCCAGAACCGCGGCGGTGTCCTGCGAGGTCACCAGGAACGGACCCGCGTCCGGCGCGAGCACCACGGCGACGTCGGCGCTGCCGATGCCGCCGCCACCCAGCCGCCCGTCCCGGGCGGTGAGCTTGAAGTGCAGGGTCCGGTCACCCGCGATGCCGACCCAGTCGCGGGTGGGCAGGAACTCGGAGTAGCAGTCGACCAGCTCGGCCGGCACGTTCGAGGCGCCACCGGTGGCCGGTGGCGCCGGGGGCGCCGGGCAGGTGCCGGTGGCGGCGTTGGTGTTGCCGGCCAGGATCTGCCGCAGGTCCGGGAACACCCGGGTCGAGTCGGTGGTGACCGCGTTCAGACCCGGCGAGTAGTACTTCAGCGTGTCGGTCGGCGACACGATCGCCGCCTCGCCGAACACCCGGAACAGCGGGCCGTTGACCTTCGTGTTGTTCGTCAGCGCGGTGCCGGTCGTGGCACCCCTGTCGTTCTGCTCCCACAGGTACGTGACCATGTCGCCGTCGGCGTCGGTGGCGTTGCCGGTCAGCGCGAACGGCGTACGCACCGGGATGGTGACGGTGTCCGGCACGGTGACCACCGGGGCGTGGTTGGTGGTCTCCTCGACCAGCCAGCCGCCGTTGTCGATGGCGCCGCCCTTCGCCGTCTCACCGACGAAGCCGGAGGCACCGGCGGCGTTCGTCAGCTCCAGCGACGCCACGTTCGTGGTCGCCAGCGTGCCACCGAAGGTCACCTGGAAGCCGTTGTCGTTGAGCGTGCCGCTGCCACCGAACGCGGCCACCGTGACGGTCGCGCCGGCCGGCCAGCCGGCGATGCCCTCGACGGCGGCCTTGATGCCGGCGGTGGTGTAGTTGACGCCCCGCACGATCGGCGCCGAGTCGGCGCCCGCGTAGCTGACGGTGAAAGAGTCACCGTCGGCGTCGAACCCGTACAGCGAGACGTTCTGCACCTCGTTGATCGCCGGACGGTTCGAGGTGACGTAGTTGGTGATCTCGGTGTAGCTGCGGTGCGACCAGTACGGGTCGCTGTGCGGCTGGAGGTTGTCCTGCTGGCAGATGCCCGCGTACGCCATGATCGACGAACCGCTGCCCGGCTCGTACGAGTTGGCCGCGCTGCGGTTGCCGCCCGAGCAGTTGTACTGCGTGCCGTTGAAGGTGTGGTTGCCGGCGAACTGGTGACCCATCTCGTGCGAGACGTAGTCGACCGCGTAGAAGTCGCCGACCGGCGTCGGCAGGCCGGTGCAGCCCTGCGCCTTGCCGTTGCCGCCGATCACACCGAGGCTGGCCACGCCGCCGCCGTTGACGCCCAGGCCGATGTGGCCCACGTCGTAGTTGCTCGCGCCGACCAGCTGGCCGAGCACGATCCGGTTCCGGCTGAGCGTGCCGCCGCCGCAGGAGGTGAGCTGCGCCGGCGTGAAGCAGGCCGCCGCGCCGCACGGGCCGTTCGGCTCGGTGGCCAGGGCCGGCGTGTTCAGGTTCGTCTTGTCGGTATCGTTGATCAGGACGAGCCGGATCGCGGTCTCGTCCTCGTAGATCTGGGTGACCCGGTTCATCAGCGTCACCTTCGCGGCGGTGACGTTCTCCGCGCCGAAGTAGGTGGCGTACGACGGGTCGGTCACCAGCGCCACCCGGTAGGTGCGCAGCTTCACCAGCGGCCCGGCCGGGACGTCTGCCTCGGCGATCTCCTCGGCCAGCGCGTGCGCCTCCTGCGTGACGTCCGCACGCTCGACGAACTCGCCCTCCGGGTGCTCCAGGTCGCGGGCGAAGTAGCTCGCGTACAGGCTCTGGTCGCGCTGGTAGTACGGGTCGATGTACCAGTTGCCCTTGGCCGACCGGACCGAGGCGTGGAACCCGAGCGGGGTGAGGTCCGCCCGGATGGTCGCCGCCGGGTCGTCAAGGCCCTTGCCGGCGTACGTGGTGATCTCCGGGTGCTTCGCGGCCAGGCCAGCCTCCATGACCGGCGAGTCGACCAGTTCGAAGCGCTGGAACGTGCCGTCCGGAGCGGGAAGCGACACCACCTGCTTCGCCACCCGTGCCACCGCCACGCGCTTCTCGGCCGGCGCCTTGTCCAGCAGGCCCTGCATGGTGCCGCGGTCCAGCTTGTACGCGGCCAGCCGCTTGGCCTTGATCGCGGCCTTGCGGCCCCCCTTGGTGGCGGCCGGCGTGCCGTCCACCTTCTGCCACGGTCCGTGGACGCCGGGAACGGCGGAGGCGGGCGCGGGCGCCGCGAGAACGGGAAGCGTCGCCGCGGCCAGCGCGGCGACGAGGAGGGCAGCGGTCCGTCCACGCCGAGGCGGTCCGGCGGGTTGCCGGTCGCGCGGCGGGCGCCCGAGGGTGATCCTCAAGTCTTCTCCCTGGTCGGTCGGGTGTGGACTGGCGCACGACCGGCGGGGATGACCGGACGTACGTGAACGGTCCACGGATTGTTCCGTGACCCTAGGACCACTCGCGAGCTCGAACATCACCCGCAAAGACGATGTGGTTCTACCTGGACGGTGATCCGGGTCGTCCCGCCTACGGGATCCGCGCTTCGCACAGCGGAGACGGCCGACCTGACGGCCGAGCACACCTGTGGTCGGACACCGGACCGGGATTGGATCTTTCCGCCGCCCCGGGCTGCCGGTTCGGCCGATCCCCCGGTAACGGATCATGAACGGCCCGGTAATCGGCCCGACATGCCGGGCCGTCCCCTTCGGTCAGACGCCGAACAGAGTAGCGACCGCGAGGGCCGCGATGATGACGCTGGACAGCAGCGCGGTGACCCGCCGCCCCCGAGGGCCGGTGAGGGCCCGGCCGATCAGCGAGCCGCCCCCGGCGATCAGCACCTGCCAGCTCGCCGAGGCGAGGAACACCCCGAGGGTGAAGGCGGCAGCGGCCGGCGGGCCGGAGCCGAGCACGTCGCCACGGCCGAGGACGAGCGCCACGAAGTAGACCACAGTGGCCGGGTTGAGCAGGGTCAGCGCGAGAACCGCGGCGAACGCCCGAACCGGCGTGTCCATGCCTCCCCGCGCACTCGGCTCCTGCGTCGTGGCCGACGGGCTCGGCGGGTGCGTTGTGGCCGGTGGGCGCAGCGCGCGTCGGGCGGTGAGGCCGGCGAGAGCCAGCAGCACCCCCGCGGCGACCAGCCGCAGCGGACCCGCGACCGGCGCGAGCCCGCTCGCCACCGCGGCCCCGCCGAGCACCGCCACGGCAGCGTAGAGCCCGTCGGCGGTGGCCACGCCGAGCGCCGCAGCCGCACCGACCCGGAACGAGGTACGGGCGCTGAGTCCGAGAATGAGGATCGCGATCGCGCCGACCGGAATGGCGACGCCGTAGCCGGCGACCAGGCCGGCCAGGAACGCCCCGGTCACGACGACGGGTGATGGGTCGAGGCGGCCGAGGGCAGGGTGCGCTGTCGACGCGCGGCAGTGGCCGCACGGACAGGAACCTGCTTCGGGTACGCCTCGATCACCGGCTCATCCTGCGCCCCACTCCCCCACCCCGCGACCGCTTTTCCCGCGTGCCCGCACGCGCACCCCGCGGCTGGGCTGGGCTGGGCTGGGCTGGGCTGGAGATCTTGGTACGAATCTGCCTCCTCGGGGGCGATCTCGTACCAAGATCTCGCCGTTCCCGGCCCCGCGGCCGATGGCAGTGCCGTCAGCCCACCTTGATCGGCACCACTACGCCGATGTAGCGGCATCAAAGCGACTCCGACCACACCACTTCGGCGAAGTGGTGTCGATCAAGCCGAACAGGCGGACAGTTTCCCACAACTAGGGAGCCGGATCCCGGCATGAGGGAAGCGAGGAGGTCACGGAAGGAACGGCCGCCCAAGGGGCGTTCTCGTACCAAGATCTCGCCGGTCCCGGTCCCGCCGCCGATGGCAGTGCCGTCAGCCCACCTTGATCGACACCACTACGCCGATGTAGCGGCATCAGACCCCTCCAACCACAACACTTCGGCGTAACGGTGTCGATCAAGCCCGCAGACACGACGGGCGCGGCACCCCCTGGTAGGGGTGCCGCGCCCGTGGCCGGACCGGGAGAACGGTCAGACGTTGAAGCCGAGCGAGCGGAGCTGGTCGCGCCCCTCGTCGGTGATCTTGTCGGGGCCCCACGGCGGCAGCCACACCCAGTTGATCCGGATGTCGTTCACCAGGCCGCCGCCGGGCCCGGTGGTCAGCGCCTGCCGCGCCTGGTCCTCGATCACGTCGGTCAGCGGGCAGGCCGCCGAGGTCAGCGTCATGTCCAGGGTGGCGACGTTCTCGTCGTCGACGTGGACGCCGTACACCAGGCCGAGGTCGACCACGTTGATGCCCAGCTCGGGGTCGACGACGTCCTTCATCGCCTCCTCGATGTCACCGATCGCGGCCTTGCCGCCGGCCGGCGCCGCCGCACCCGCGGCAGTGCCGCCGGCGACAGCCCCATTGACGGCCGCGCCACCGGCGACGGTGCCGTCGGTCGCCACCGCGCCGGTCTCCGAGGTCATGTTCTCGTCGCTCATGCCGCCCCCTCGCTTCGCTCGGCGCCGGCATGAGACACCTTCGCGCTGCTTCGATGATTCGCTCGCTGCCGCTCGCTCATGCCTTCACCTCCGGGCTCACGCCCACCCCGGCGCGTGCCGCGGCGTCCTTGAACGCCATCCACGACAACAGCGCGCACTTCACCCGGGCCGGGTAGCGCGCGACACCCGCGAACGCTACCCCGTCTCCGAGCACGTCCTCGTCCGGCGTGACCTGGCCCCGCCCGGACATCAACTCCACGAACGCCTCATGCACCACAGCGGCGTCGCTCGCGGCCTTGCCGCGCAGCAGCTCGTGCAGGATGCTCGCCGACGCCTGGCTGATCGAGCAGCCCATCCCGTCGTACGAGATGTCGGTGAACACGCTGCCGTCGGTCGCCACCCGCACGGTGATCTCGTCGCCGCAGGTCGGGTTGACGTGGTGCGCCTCGCCGACCCGGACAGCCGGGTCCGTCGCGTCCCGCAGGCCACGGCCGTGCGGGTGCTTGTAGTGGTCCAAAATGATCTCTTGGTAGAGAGATTCAAGTTGCATCAGTCGAACACCTTCCGCACCCGCTCCAGACCCGCCACCAGGGCGTCGATCTCCGCAGTGGTGGTGTAGAGGTAGAACGACGCCCGCGTCATGGCCGGCACCCCGAAGCGGGTGCACACCGGCTTGGCGCAGTGGTGGCCCACCCGCACCTGCACGCCGAGCGAGTCGAGCACCTGCCCGACGTCGTGCGGGTGCACGTCACCGAGCGCGAACGAGATCGTCCCGCCCCGGCCCACCGGCACCGTCGGCCCGAAGATCCGCAGCTCCGGCACGGTGGCGAGGGCGTCGAGCGCGTACGCCGTCAGCTCCTTCTCGTGCCACTGAACAGCCGGCATGCCGATCGCGGTGAGGTAGTCCACCGCCGCGCCGAGCGCCACCGCCTCGGCGATCGGCGGGGTGCCCGCCTCGAACCGGGCCGGCGGCGCGGCGAACGTCGAGCCCGCCATCGTCACCGTCTCGATCATCGAGCCGCCACCCATCACCGGGGGCATCGCGGCGAGCAGCTCGCCCCGGCCCCACAGCACGCCGATCCCGGTCGGGCCGCACATCTTGTGCCCGGTGAAGACGATGAAGTCGACGTCGTAGTCGACCACGTCCATCGGCAGGTGCGGCACCGACTGCGAGCAGTCGAGCAGCAGCAGCGCGCCGACCTCACGGACCCGCGAGGTGATCCGCGAGGTGGCGTTTACGGTGCCGAGGATGTTCGACATGTGCACCAGCGAGACGATCTTCGTCCGCTCGGTGACCAGGTCGTCCAGGCCGGACTCGTCGAGCCGGCCCTGGTCGGTGACCGGGAACCAGCGCAGCGTCGCGCCGGTGCGCTCCGCGAGAAGCTGCCACGGGACGATGTTCGAGTGGTGCTCCATCTCGGAGATCACGATCTCGTCGCCGGGGCCCAGCCGGAACCGGGGGTCGCCGTCCGCGCGCAGCGAGGCGTTGGAGAACGCGTACGCCACGATGTTGATCGCCTCGGTGGAGTTCTTGGTGAACACCACCTCGTCCACGCTCGGCGCGTTGATGAACGCGGCGATCTTCGCCCGCGCGCCCTCGTACGCCTCGGTGGCCTCGGTGCCCAGCGTGTGCACCGAGCGCGACACGTTGGCGTTGTGCAGCGCGTAGTGCTCGGCGAGCACGTCGAGCACCTGCCGCGGCTTGTGCGAGGTGTTCGCGCTGTCCAGGTAGACGAGCGGGTGACCGTTGACCTCCCGGTCGAGGATCGGGAAGTCGGCCCGCACCTTCGCCACGTCGAAGCGCGGCACGTCGTCGTACTGCGGCATGCCCGCCGGGATGGCCATCGAGGTCATGTCGAGTCTCAGGCCCGCGCCGCGCCGGCCCCGGCGACGTACCGCTCGTAGCCCTCTTCCTCGAGCTTGTCGGCCAGCTCGCGACCGCCCTGCTCGACGATCCGGCCGGCCACGAAGACGTGCACGAAGTCGGGCTTGATGTAGCGCAGGATGCGCGTGTAGTGGGTGATCAGCAGCAGGCCGGTGTCACCGGTGTCGCGCACCCGGTTCACGCCCTCGCTGACCACGCGCAGCGCGTCGACGTCCAGGCCGGAGTCGGTCTCGTCGAGGATGGCCATCTTCGGCTTGAGCAGCTCCAGCTGCACGATCTCGTGCCGCTTCTTCTCACCGCCGGAGAAGCCCTCGTTGACGTTGCGCTGGGCGAACGCCGGGTCCATCTGGAGCTTCTCCATGGCGCCGCGCAGCTCGCCGGCCCAGGTGCGCAGCTTCGGCGCCTCGCCGTCGATGGCGGTCTTGGCGGTACGCAGGAAGTTGGCCACCGACACGCCGGGGACCTCGACCGGGTACTGCATGGCCAGGAAGAGGCCGGCGCGGGCGCGCTCGTCGACGGACATGGACAGCACGTCCTCGCCGTCGAGGGTCACCTCGCCGCCGGTGATCTCGTACTTCGGGTGACCGGCGATCGAGTACGCCAGCGTGGACTTGCCGGAGCCGTTCGGGCCCATGATGGCGTGCGTCTCGCCGGAGCGCACGGTCAGGTCGACCCCGTGCAGGATCGGCTTGAGCTCACCCTCGGGCAGCTTGACCGACACCTTCAGGTCGCGGATCTCCAGGGTGCTCATCAGCGGGTCACTCCATTGCTCGGCAGCGGACGGCCGTCGCCGTCCACGGAAAGGTAGATGTCACCGTCGCGGACTTCGACGGGATAGACGGGTACGGGTTCGGTCGCGGGCAGCCCGGTGGGCTCACCGGTACGCAGGTCGAAACGGGATCCGTGCAGCCAGCATTCCAGCGTGCAGCCCTCGACCTCGCCCTCGGACAGCGCCACGGCGGCGTGCGAGCACTCGTCGTGCACCGCGTAGAACACGTCGTCCTCGCCGTGCACGATCGCGACCTGCACGCCGTCCACGTCGGCGCTGATCGCGGTGCCCTTCGGCACGTCCTCGGTGGAGCAGATCTTGAGCATCAGGCGCCGGCCTTCGCCAGCCGGGCCTCGATGGCGTCGCCCAGGCGCTCGCGCAGGTCCTCGACCGGGATCTTGTTGATCAGCTCGGCGAAGAAGCCGCGCACCACCAGGCGCCGCGCCTCGGCCTCCGGGATGCCCCGGGCCATCAGGTAGAACAGCTGCTCGTCGTCGAACCGGCCGGTCGCGCTGGCGTGCCCGGCGCCGGCGATCTCGCCGGTCTCGATCTCCAGGTTGGGTACGGAGTCGGCCCGCGCGCCGTCGGTGAGCAGCAGGTTCCGGTTGATCTCGTACGTGTCGGTACCGGTCGCCTCGGCGCGGATCAGCACGTCGCCGACCCAGACCGTGTGCGCGTCGTCGCCCTGCAGCGCGCCCCGGTAGCCGACGTTGCTGCGGCAGTCCGGCACGGTGTGGTCGACCAGCTGCCGGTGCTCCAGGTGCTGGCCGGAGTCGGCGAAGTAGACGCCGTACAGCTCGGCCTCGCCGCCGCGCTGGGCGTACTCCACCGACGTGTACTGCCGGACCAGGTCGCCGCCGAGACTGACCTGCACGTGCACGATCCGGGCGTCGCGGCCCAGCCGCACCTTGAGGTGCTGCGCCTGCACCGCGTCGTCGGCCCAGTCGGCGACCGTGACCAGGGTCAGCTTCGCCCCGTCGCGCACAGTCACCTCGACGTTGTCGGCAAGCGTGGCCGAGCCGACGTGCTCGATCACCACTGTCGCCTCGGCGAACCGGTCCACCTCGACGAACGTGTGACCGAAGGCGAGCGCCTCGGCGTTCTCGCCGACCACCCGCAGGCGCACCGGCCGCTCCACCACCGCGTCGCGGTCGACGCGCACCAGCAGCGCGCCGTCGGCCCCGCCGTACGCGAGCGCGCTGACCCGGTCGAACGGGGTGAGCACGCTGCCCACCCGCGGGTCGTCCCGGCCGATCCGGTCGACGGTGACGCCCTCGGGCAGGTCACCGTACTCGTGCCGGACCGTGCCGGTCGCGCCCTGCGCCGACCCGGTCAGGCCGCGCAGGCGCTTGAGCGGGGTGAAGCGCCACTCCTCCTCCAGGCCGGTCAGGGCCGGGAAGTCGGCGACGTCGTACGAGCGGAGCGCCTGCGACTTGGTCGTGGGCGGCGCGGAAGCCTGGGTAGTCATCTCTTCCTTGGTCTGTTCAGCGACGACGGTGTCAGTGAGGCGAGGGTGGCCGGCGTCAGCCGACCGCGCCCTCCATCTGGAGTTCGATCAGGCGGTTGAGCTCCAGCGCGTACTCCATCGGGAGCTCCTTGGCGATCGGCTCGATGAAGCCGCGCACGATCATCGCCATCGCCTCGTCCTCGCTCAGGCCCCGGCTCATCAGGTAGAAGAGCTGGTCCTCGCTGACCTTGGAGACGGTCGCCTCGTGCCCCATCGACACGTCGTCCTCGCGGATGTCGACGTACGGGTAGGTGTCGGAGCGGGAGATCGTGTCGACCAGGAGCGCGTCGCACTTGACCGTGCTCCTGCTGCTGGTCGAGCCCTCCAGCACCTGCACCAGACCGCGGTACGAGGTGCGGCCGCCGCCCCGGGCGATCGACTTCGACACGATGGTCGAGGAGGTGTGCGGCGCGGCGTGCACCATCTTGGCGCCGGCGTCCTGGTGCTGGCCCTCGCCGGCCATGGCCACCGAGAGCACCTCGCCCTTGGCGTGCTCGCCGGTCATGTAGACCGCCGGGTACTTCATGGTGACCTTGGAGCCGATGTTGCCGTCGACCCACTCCATGGTCGCGCCCTCGTGGCACACGGCGCGCTTGGTGACCAGGTTGTAGACGTTGTTCGACCAGTTCTGGATGGTCGTGTAACGGCACCGGGCGTTCTTCTTGACGATGATCTCCACGACGGCGCTGTGCAGCGAGTCGGAGGAGTAGATGGGCGCGGTGCAACCCTCGACGTAGTGCACGTACGCGCCCTCGTCGACGATGATCAGCGTCCGCTCGAACTGGCCCATGTTCTCCGTGTTGATCCGGAAGTAGGCCTGCAGCGGGATGTCCACGTGCACGCCCTTCGGCACGTAGATGAACGAGCCACCGGACCAGACGGAGGTGTTCAGCGCGGCGAACTTGTTGTCGCCGACCGGAATGACCGTGCCGAAGTACTCCTTGAACAGGTCCTCGTGCTCCTTGAGCGCGGTGTCCGTGTCCAGGAAGACGACACCCTGCTCCTCCAGGTCCTCACGGATCTGGTGGTAGACCACCTCGGACTCGTACTGCGCCGCGACACCGGCGACCAGGCGCTGCTTCTCCGCCTCCGGGATGCCGAGCTTGTCGTAGGTGTTCTTGATGTCCTCGGGCAGGTCCTCCCAGGAGGTGGCCTGCTTCTCGGTGGACCGCACGAAGTACTTGATGTTGTCGAAGTCGATCCCGGTGAGGTCGGCGCCCCAGTTCGGCATCGGCTTGCGGCCGAACAGCCGCAGGCCCTTGAGCCGCAGGTCGAGCATCCAGGCCGGCTCGTTCTTCTTGGCCGAGATGTCCCGCACCACCGCCTCGCTGAGGCCGCGCTGGGCGGACGCCCCGGCGACGTCGGGGTCGGCCCAGCCGTACTCGTACCGGCCGAGGGCCGCGAGCTGCTCCTCCTGGGTCAGGGGCTGGACGATCTGCTCGGTCATCTATCTGTCCTCACAGTGGTGACGGTGGAACCGGACTGGGCGGGAATGTGCGTGGTGCACACGCCGTCGCCGTGCGCGATGGTGGCCAGGCGCTGTACGTGAGTGCCGACCAGACGGGAGATCACTTCGGTCTCGGCCTCGCACAGCTGAGGGAACTCGGCGGCCACGTGCGCCACCGGGCAGTGGTGCTGGCAGAGCTGGCCGCCGGAGGCGATCGTGGACGCGTTTGCAGCGTAACCCTCGGCGGTCAGCGCGCCGGCGAGCGCCTCCGCCCGCGCGAGCGGGGCGTCTCCGGCGTCCTCCATGGCCGACCGGCAGCGGGCCTCCAGCGCGGAGACCTGCTCGGCCGCGAACGCCGCGACCGCCTCGGTGCCGCCGGTGCGGGCGATCCACCGCAGCGCGGCGGTGGCCATGTTGTCGTAGTGGTGGGTGCCGCAGCGGCCGCGGCCCGCCTCGGTGAGCGCGAAGACCTTGGCCGGACGGCCGCGCCCGCGGCTGCCGCGGACGGTCTGGTCGCGGGCGATCACGTCACCGTCGGCGAGCATCGCGTCGAGGTGGCGGCGGATCGCGGCCGGGCTCAGGCCGAGCGCCGAGCCGAGCTGCGCGGCGGTGGTGGGACCACGCTCCAGCAGCAGCTGGGTGACCCGGTCGCGGGTCGACAGGTCGGCCGGAGCGGTCTCCCGCTCGCCGGGCCGTACACCGCGACGTGCGCGCGAACCACCGGCGACCGGACCGGTCACCGGCGTTCGGGAGAGCGCCGCCGCGTTTTTCACAACGCCAACGTTACGTAATTCGCTGGGGGCCCGCAAACCCGGGGTCCGGTGATTCCGACCACCGGGGTGCCGGAGTCACCCGATCGGGATCAACTACGGTGCGTAGGATTCGCTTCGTGAAGCGATCCGTCCGGTTTCCGGTCTCCGCCACGCTGCTGCGCCGCCTCGCGCTCGCCTCGATCATCGCGAACGTCGCGATCGTGGTCACCGGCGGGGCCGTCCGGCTCACCGCCTCCGGCCTCGGCTGCCCCACCTGGCCCAGGTGCACCGACGACTCCTACACCACCACCGCCGAGATGGGCGTGCACGGGGTGATCGAGTTCGGCAACCGGCTGCTCACCTTCGCGGTCGGGATCATCGCGCTCGCCGTGGTGCTGGCCGTGCTGGCGCACCGTCCGCGCCGCCGCGGGACGCTGCCGCTGGCCGTGGGCGTGCTGTTCGGCATCCCCGCCCAGGCGGTCCTCGGTGGCATCACGGTGCTCACCGACCTCAACCCGTGGGTGGTCGGGCTGCACTTCCTCGCCTCGATGGTGGTGATCGCGGCCGCGTACGCGCTCTGGCGGCGCATCAAGGACCCGGACGGGCCGGTGTCCCCGACCGTGCCGGCACCGCTGCGTACGCTCGCCTGGATCACCACGGCGGTGAGCGCGTCGGTGCTGGTGGTCGGCACGTGGGTGACAGGCAGCGGACCGCACGCCGGTGACCACGGCGCGGCCCGCAACGGCCTGGACCCGGCGGCGATCTCCCAGGTGCACGCCGACGGCGTCTTCCTGCTGATCGGCCTCTCGGTGGCGCTGTACTTCGCGTTCCGGGCGGTCGGCGCGGCGCACGCCGCGCGGGCCGCCGCGGTGCTGCTCGCGGTCGAGCTGGGCCAGGGTGTGATCGGCTTCGTCCAGTACTTCACCCACCTGCCCGCCGTGCTGGTCGGCGCGCACATGCTCGGCTCCTGCCTGGTGCTGCTGGCCACGCTCGGCGTGCTCTTCGCGACCCGGGAACGGCTCCCGGCCACCCCGGAGGCCCCGGCCGCGCCCGCCGCGCAACGGGTGGGCGCCGCCGCCTGAGCGCGCGCGTTACCGCGCGGCGGGAGCGGGAAAGCGGCACGGGCCACCGACCGTCGCCCGAGGGGAGCTCCCCGTGTCGCGCAAGAGCCTCGCCACCACCACCCCGCAACGGCTGACCCCGGTCGCCGGCGCGCCGCTGTGGTGCGACGCCCGCGAGTACGGCCTCACCGGCGACGGGGTCACCAACGACCAGCCCGCCCTGGCGGCGCTGGTGGACCGCCTCGGCGCCGGGTACGACGCCGACGGCCGGGCCCGGGTGATCTACTGCCCGCCCGGCCTCTACTCGATCCGCGACGCCGGCACGGTCTGGCGCAGCGGCGTCTCGCTGATCGGCGCCGGACCGGCGGCGACCCGCTTCCTGCTCAGCAACGAGGGCAACCGCAGCGAACCGGTCCCGCTCGCCTTCTGGACCACCGTGCAGCACGGCGCGGACCGGGACCGGCACATCGCCGACTGCTCGTTCGCCGACTTCGAGATCGACGGCTCCGGCGTGGCCCAGACGTCCTACGACTACCTGGCCAAGGGGCTGGGCCTGCAGTACGTGGTGCGCGGAGTGTTCCGCAACCTCTACATCCACCACACCGGGGCGACCGGCCTGGGCTGTGACTTCCTCCAGGACAGCCTGATCGACGGCGTGGTCGTGGTGGGATGCGGCCGGCTGGACAACGGCGACCAGATGGGCGGCGCGGGGATCGGCGTCGGCATCGGCGGCTGGGGCGACGTGGAGCGCCTCACCATCGCCAACTGCACCACCGTCGGCAACGGCACCAACGGCATCTTCCTGGAGCTGCAGAAGGACTACTGGACCCCGCCGCGCGGCATCCGGATCGTCGGCTGCCACAGCCAGGCCAACCGGTTCGGCATCTCCGACTGGGGCGCGGACGGGCTGATCGTCTCCGCCTGCACCATGACCAACAACCTGGAGGCCGGCTTCGACGTGTCGGGCAACGGCACCGCCGGGGTCGCCGGGCGCGGCGGCCTGGTCACCGGCTGCGTGATCGACTACAACGTCGGCGACGGCATCAGCATGGGCAACACCCCTGGCCCGTACGCGGTCCAGGCCAACCGGATCAGCCGCAACGGCGGTTTCGGCTACCACGAGCACGACCTGGGCCACGGTTACCGGGGCGCGGCGGCCGACGTGGTGATCCAGGACAACGACATCCGGGAGAACGCGCTGGACGGCATCCGGATCGACCGGCCGATGCTGGACACGTCGATCGTCGGGAACCGGATCCGGGACAACGGCCGCCGCTCCGCCCCGGCCTGCTCCGGCTCCGGCGAGGCGGTGCGGTACGGCCCGCGCGAGGTCACCGACGGCAACGCCGGCTGGCCGGCCGGCGGACACCGGGGCAAGGTGGTGCGGGTCGGCTCCCGCGACGCGGTGGTGTCCGACAACAGCGCCGACCGGCTCTCCCTGGCCGAGGTGCGCCCGGACGGCTCCACCGGCTGGAGCGCCGCCACGCCGGGGCCCGGCACGGCGTACGAACTGCCGGACTCGCCACCGGCGTGCGGCGGCATCACGATCGCCGCGCCGTTCGACTCGGCCACCGTGCGCGGCAACCGGATCTGGCACCGGGACGCCGACACCCAGGCGTACGGCATCTGGGTCACCGAGGCGGGCAGCTGTGTCTCGTGCGCGTTCGAGGACAACGACCTGGCCGGCACCGAGGCCGCGCTGCGGCTGGACACGCCGCCGATCGGCGGCCGCTGGGCACGTAACCACAGCGACCGCGACTGAGCGCCCTGTCGCCGTCTCCGGCGGTCAGGCGGACGCCTCGGCGGCGAACGCCAGCGCGACGAGCGTCCCGTTGCTGACGGCGTGGGCGAGGATCGGCACCCAGAGGTTGCGGTGCCGGTGCAGCAGCCAGGCGAACAGCAGCCCGGCGAAGAGCGCGCTGACGGTGTTGAACACCCGGGGCAGGTGCACGACGGCGAAGAAGGCCGCCGACAGCACCACGGCGGCCACCGCGGGCAGCCGCGCGGCCAGCCCCTGGTAGAAGACACCCCGGTAGAGGATCTCCTCGTAGAGCGGGGAGACGACGGCGCCGAAGGCGAACGCGAAGGCGAACTGCGCGAGCAGGCTTCCGGCGGGGTAGCCGCCCTCACCGCCGCCACCCTCGACGAGCGCCGCGGGCAGCGCCACCACGAGCACGAGGGTGAGTGCGGCCTTGGCCAGGCCCCAGCCGACCGCGGCACCCACCTGGCGGCGCGCGGGACGGACGAGCAGCAGCGGCCTGGCGATCTCGCCGAAGCGGTGGCGCACCACCGCGAGGCCGACGGCGAGCTGGGTGCCGTTGATCAGGGCCCAGGCGATGGTGGACGCCGCCGTCTCCGGCATGCCCAGCCGCTCCGGTCCCCGGGCAAGCAGGTCCGCGACCGCCGAGTTGGCCAGGCCGACACCGACGGCGAGCACGAGCGCCATGTCGAGGTAGCTGAACCGGCGGGTGTCGCGTGCGGGGTCGGTGAGGGGTGCGGTCATGCCGGGCAACGTTAGGCGGCCGACCTATATCGGTCAAATGACCGATCATCTATGATCACCTCGTGCCCAAGGTTGTGGACCACGAGGAGCGGCGGCGTCATCTCGGCGCGGCGGCGTGCGTCGTACTGGCGCGCGCGGGGTCGGCCGGGATGACGGTGCGCGCCGTCGCCGCCGAGGCCGGCATGCCGCTGGCGACCGCGCAGCACTACCTGCCGACCCGGGAACTGATGGTCCGGGCGGCCATGGACCACCTGGCCGGGCGCGTGGTGGCACGGGCCCGGACGATCCCTGCCGACCCGGTCACTCCGGAGGTGATCCGACAGGCGGTACGGCAACTCGTCCCGCTGGACGCCGAACGCGCCTTCGAGGCCCGCGTCTGGCTGGTCCTCACCGCCGAGGCGCTCGTCGACGAGCAGGTCGCGGCGATCCTGGCGGAGAGCGAGGCGCAGATGCGGGCCAACGTCGAGCGGCTGCTCACGCTCGGCCGGGCCACCGGCGGCATCGCCGGGCACGTGGACGCGCGGGCCGAGGCCGCCGCGCTGGCGACGCTGCTGGACGGCGTCACGGTACGGATCCTGACCACCGGACTGGACCCGGCGGACGCAGGCGCCGAGATCGACGCCCACCTGGCCCGGCTCGCACCGGCCGGCGCTTAGCCAGCCGGGCTCCCCCGGCCCATCCGGGTCAGTGGCGGGCCAGGTGGGTGAGCACCGCGTCGGCGAGCCGGTCCGGGGCGCCGTCGGCGTACCCGACGAACAGGCTCGGCTCGGTCAGCTCCAGCTCGACCAGCACGGGCGCGCCGTCCGGGCCGGGGATCAGGTCGACGCGGGCGTAGAGCAGGCGGTCCGGGCCGCCGGGCACCACCGCGAGCACCTTCTCGGCCACCGCGCGCTGCTCCGCCGTGGCGACGCGGGCGTCGATCCGCTCCTCCTTGTAGAGCGCGGCCTCGCCCAGGTCCGGCCCGGTCAGCATCGGACCCTTGCGGATCGCGTGGCTGAACGCCAGGCCGCCGGGCCCGGCCAGGAACAGCAGCGCGGTCTCCCCGGCGGTGTCCACCGCGTCGAGGTACGGCTGGACCATGGTGACCCGCCCGGCGTCGGAGAGCCGCCGCACGTGGGCCGGCGCCAGCTCGCGATGCTCCGGGTCGGTCAGGTCGTAGCGGCCGGTGTCCTGGCTGCCGGCGCTGACCGCCGGCTTGATCACGTACTCACCGCCCGCCGGTGGCGTCCACTCCCGCCCGGGCTCGACCCACTCGGTCGGCACGGTGGGCACTCCGGCTGCGGCCAGCTCGGACAGGTAGCGCTTGTCGGTGTTCCAGGCGACCACGTCGGCCGGGTTGACCAGGGCCGGCACGGTACGCGCCCAGGCCACGAACTCGTCCCGCCGCAGGGCGTAGTCCCACGGGGAGCGGAGCACGACCAGGTCGTACCCGGACCAGTCGACTGCCGGGTCGTCCCAGACGGCGATCTCGGCGGTGACGCCGCGGGCGGCGAGCGGGCCGAGCGCGAGCCGGTCGTCCGGGTCGAGGTCGGGCAGTTCGGCGCAGGTGACGAAAGCGACCCGGGGTCTCCCCCGGGCCGACTGGTGGTGGTTGGTCATTCGTTATATGTCAACGGGCCATCGTGCGCCGGGCCATCGACCGCCACAGGTCGTTGCTCGGACGCATCTGGTCCATCAGTTCACGCTCCCAGGCGTTCTCGACGTCGACCCCGGCCTTGGCGCAGGCCTGCCGCGCGACGTCCGTGCCGTCGGCGAACTGGTCCGCCCATACCCCGTCGGAACCCACGAGGACGATCCGTGCGCCGCGCTTGCCGACGTACTCGATGACCGCCTTCGCGCCGCCGTGTCCGGCGGCGAACGACTTGATGCCCGCGACCAGGCCGTTGGGGGCCTGCTCGGCGGTCTTGTCAGCCGTCAGCGTCGTATCGGAACCATCTGCCATGACGCGAAGCCTAAGCAGAGTTCCACCCGGATGTGCGAGAACCATGAACTGAATGTGATGCCAATTACCCATCGGTTTAAGAAGAACCACAGGTAATTCGCCCGCACATGTCGCTTATATCTGGGCGAAACGGACGGGCGGGATCGTCACAATCTGTCCGGGTTGAACACGTCCGGGGAAGAGCGAAAAAAATTTCTGATGAACCGCCGGACGGGCGGGTCAGAGCAGCGCGTCGAGCGCGACCGCCGCGAAGAGGATCGTGAGGTACGTGGTGGACCAGTGGAACAGACGCATCGGCTTGACCGCCTCGCCGCGCGTCGCGCGCCGGCACAGCTTGTGCGCCTCGACGAGGAAGATCCCGCCGACCACGAGCGCGGCCACCCCGTAGATCGGGCTCATCCCGAGCGGCCACACCGCCAGCGAGGAGAGCACAGTCAGCCAGGAGAAGCCGATGATCTCCGCGTTCACCCGCCGGACCGAGGCCACCACCGGCAGCATCGGCACCCCGGCCCGGGCGTAGTCGGCCTTGTACTTGATGGCCAGCGCGTAGAAGTGCGGCATCTGCCAGAAGAAGACCACAGCGAACAGGCCCCACGCGGCCGGCGCCAGCGTGCCGGTGACAGCGGCCCAGCCGATCAGCACCGGCGCGGCACCGCAGATGCCGCCCCAGAACGTGTTGGCGGCCGTGGTCCGCTTCAGCCACAGCGTGTAGACCAGGTCGTAGTAGGCGATCGCGGCCAGCGTCAGCACCGTCGCCAGCCAGTTCGTCGCCGCCGCCATCAGCGCCACCGACACGGCCGCCAGCACCAGGCCGAAGATCAGCGCGTTGCGCGGCGACACGGTGTGCGCGGGCAGCGGGCGGCGCTTGGTGCGCCGCATGAGCTGGTCGATGTCGCGGTCGATGTAGCAGTTGATGACGCTCGCCGCGCCGGCCGCGAGCGACCCGCCGACCAGCACCACGGCGACCAGCCACAGCGACGGCATCCCGCCGTGGGCCAGCATCATCGCCGGCACGGTGGTGACCAGCAGCAGCTCGACGATCCGCGGCTTGGTCAGCGTCACGTACGCCGCCACCACGGCGCGTACGTCCCGCCGGCCGCTCGCCGGCGCCTCCGCCACCGCGCCCACCGGCGACTGCCCGGCAGGGTTGCTGACGGGGCGCTCGGTGATCATGCTCACGGATTGCCACCTTCCGGCATCGGCGGGGGAGGTCGTTCGGCCCGGACCGCTGCGGGTCCACACACCGCCCCACACACTACGCGGCGTCGTTTTCGCTGCCCCGTGGACCCGGCAACGGTGCGAGCCGTCACACCTGGGGTTGAACGACCGGACGGCCGCGATCCGTACAGAACAGCATGCTGAGATCCCCGGGCGGACGTTTAGCACCGCTCGATAGGGTCATCAGTGAGGGTTCCGCCCATCTGCCGAGGAGCACAACCATCGTGGCTGCCAACCGACCCGAGCTTCCCGCTCTCAACTGGTCCGACCTCGACCGCAGGGCCGTCGACACGGTCCGCGTGCTGGCCATGGACGCCGTGGAGAAATCCGGCAACGGCCACCCGGGGACGGCGATGAGCCTCGCCCCGGTGGCGTACCTGCTCTTCAACCGGGTCATGCGGCACAACCCCGCCGACCCGAACTGGGCCGGACGCGACCGGTTCGTGCTGTCGGCCGGGCACTCCAGCCTGACGCTCTACATCCAGCTCTTCCTCTCCGGCTACCCGCTGGCGCTGGACGACCTCAAGGCGCTGCGCCAGTGGGGCTCACTCACCCCGGGCCACCCGGAGCACGGCCACACCCCGGGCGTGGAGACCACCACCGGTCCGCTCGGCCAGGGCCTCGGCAACGCGGTCGGCATGGCGATGGCGGCCCGCCGCGAGCGCGGCCTGTTCGACCCCGAGCCGGACCGCGCCGACTCGCCGTTCCGGCACGACATCTGGTGCATCGCCTCCGACGGTGACATCGAGGAGGGCATCACCCACGAGGCCAGCGCGCTCGCCGGTCACCAGCAGCTCGGCAACCTCTGCGTGATCTACGACGACAACGAGATCTCGATCGAGGACGACACCCGCATCGCCAAGAGCGAGGACGTTGCGGCCCGCTACGAGGCGTACGGCTGGCACGTGCAGACCGTCGACTGGCGCCGCGGCGACGCCGACCAGGGCGACTACCACGAGGACGTGGAGGCGCTGTACCAGGCGCTGCTGGCCGCCAAGGCGGAGACCGGCCGGCCGTCGTTCATCGCGCTGCGCACGATCATCGGCTGGCCCGCGCCGAACAAGAAGAACACCGGCAAGATCCACGGCTCGGCGCTCGGCGCGGACGAGGTCAAGGCCACCAAGGAGATCCTCGGCTTCGACCCGCAGCGCACCTTCGAGGTCGACGAGGAGGTGCTCAAGCACGCCCGTCAGGTGCTGGAGCGCGGCGCGCAGGAGCAGGCCGAGTGGACCACCGGCTTCGACGCCTGGGCGCAAGCCAACCCGGAGCGCAAGGCGCTGTGGGACCGGATGGCCACCCGTACGCTGCCGACCGGCTGGACCGACGCGCTGCCGACCTTCCCGGCGGACGCCAAGGGCGTCGCCACCCGGGCCGCCTCCGGCAAGATCCTGGAGGCCCTGGCGCCGGTGCTGCCGGAGCTGTGGGGCGGCTCGGCCGACCTGGCCGAGAGCAACAACACCACGATGAAGGGCGAGCCGTCGTTCGTCCCGGCCGCGCACGCCACCAAGGACTTCCCGGGCGACGAGTACGGCCGCACGCTGCACTTCGGCATCCGCGAGCACGCCATGGGCTCGATCCTCAACGGCATCGCCCTGCACGGCGGCACCCGCCCGTACGGCGGCACGTTCCTGGTGTTCAGCGACTACATGCGCCCGGCGGTACGGCTGGCCGCGCTGATGAAGCTGCCGGTGACGTACGTCTGGACGCACGACTCGATCGGCCTCGGCGAGGACGGCCCGACGCACCAGCCGATCGAGCACCTGACCGCGCTGCGGGCCATCCCCGGCCTGGACGTGGTCCGCCCGGCCGACGCCAACGAGACGGTCTGGGCGTGGCGGCAGGCGCTGGAGCACACCGACCGGCCGACCGCGCTGGCGCTCAGCCGCCAGGCGCTTCCGACGTTCGACCGCACCGACCTGGCCGGCGCCGAGGGCGTCGCCAAGGGCGGTTACGTGCTGGCCGAGGCGTCGAACGGCAAGCCGCAGGTGATCCTCGTCGGCACCGGCTCGGAGGTGCAGCTCTGCCTCACCGCGCGGGAGCGGCTGGAGGCCGACGGCACCCCCACCCGGGTCGTCTCCATGCCCTGCCAGGAGTGGTTCTTCGCCCAGGACGAGGCGTACCGGGAGTCGGTGCTGCCTCGCGGGGTAAAGGCACGGGTGAGCGTGGAGGCGGGCATCGCGATGTCGTGGCGCGCGATCGTCGGCGACAGCGGCGAGTGCGTGAGCATCGAGCACTACGGCGCCAGCGCGCCGCACACCGTGCTCTTCGAGCAGTTCGGGTTCACCCCCGACCGGATCGTGGCCGCCGCGCACGCGGCGCTGACCCGGGTGGGCGACATCACCGGTTTCACGACCGGCAACTGAGGGGAGCGTGGACGGCATGACGGACAGGCTGAAGGACCTCCAGGGCGCCGGTGTGGCGATCTGGCTCGACGATCTCTCCCGGGTACGGCTGACCTCCGGCGGGCTGGACAAGCTGCGCCGGGAGAGCCACGTAGCCGGGGTGACCACCAACCCGACGATCTTCGCCAAGGCGCTGAGCGACGCCGACGAGTACGACTGGCAGCTTCGTGACCTCGCCGTACGCGGCGTGGACGTCGAGGAGGCGGTCCGCATGCTCACCACGTACGACGTGCGGTGGGCCTGCGACGTGATGCGCCCGTCGTACGACGTCAGCGGGGGCGTGGACGGCCGGGTGTCGATCGAGGTGGACCCGCGCTCGGCGCACGACGCGGCGAAGACCGTCGCCGAGGCCAAGGCGCTGTGGTGGCTGGTCGACCGGCCGAACCTGTTCATCAAGATCCCGGCCACCGAGGAGGGCCTGCCCGCGATCACCGCGACGCTGGCCGAGGGGATCAGCGTCAACGTCACGCTGATCTTCGGCCTGGACCGGTACTCGCAGGTGATGGACGCCTTCCTGGCCGGCCTGGAGCAGGCGAAGGCCAACGGGCACGACCTGTCGAAGATCGGCTCGGTCGCCTCGTTCTTCGTCTCCCGGGTCGACACCGAGGTGGACAAGCGGCTGGAGAAGATCGGCTCGGACCAGGCCAAGGCGCTGCGCGGCAAGGCCGCGGTCGCCAACGCCCGGCTGGCGTACGAGCGCTACGGCGAGGTGTTCTCCTCGGCGCGCTGGCAGAAGCTGGCCGACGCGGGCGCCCACCCGCAGCGCCCGCTGTGGGCCTCCACCTCGACGAAGAACCCGGACTACCGGGACGTCATCTACGTCGAGGAGCTGATCGCGCCCGGCACCGTCAACACCATGCCGGAGCCGGTCATCCACGCCTACGCCGAGCACGGCGAGACGAAGGCGGACACCGTCACCGTCGCGTACGACGACGCCCGCCAGGTCTTCGACGACCTGCTGGCGGTGGGCGTGGATCTGTCCGACGTGATCGCCACGCTGGAGCGCGAGGGCGTGGAGAAGTTCGAGGCGAGCTGGGTGGAGCTGCTGGAGGGGGTCAAGAAGTCCCTCGCCGAGGCGGCCAAGGGCTCGGGCAGCCCGCACCGGGCCGCCGGGAAGAACGCGCAGGCGGCGCAGCAGGCCGGCGGCAACGCGTGACAGACGGCGTCCGACGCGTCCCGGGGCCCCGCCCCGGGACGCGTCGCGCCGTACCGTGGAAGCGGTGACACGGGTGAGGGGATGCCGTGAGCGCGAGGAGTGAGCCGGGGTTGCGAGCCCCGCAGTCGCGAACAGAGGCGGCACCGTGAGTGACCTGCTGGCCGGGCGGGCGGACATGGCCGCCGGTCTGGCCGTGCGCGGAGCCGACGCCCTCGGTGCGTCCAGCCGCGCCATGCTCGTCTCCCACGACGTCCCGGCCCGGCTCGCCGCCGCCGACCCGGCCCTCTGGGGGCCCGCCGCCGAGTCGGCGGCCCTCGACCGGCTGGGCTGGCTGCACGCCCACCGGCGCAGCCGGGACCTGCTCCCCCAGCTCGCCGAACTGGCCGCCGAGCTGGGCGACCTGGACCACGTGGTGCTGGCCGGCGCCCGCGACGACACGCTCGCCGCGGAGGTGCTGGCCGAGTGCCTGGGCCGGCCGCTGACAGTGCTCGACACCGCCGACCCGGGACCGGTCCGGGCCGCGCTCGCCGACCGCCCGGCGCGTACCCTCCTGGTGCTCGCCGCCCGGCGCGGCCTCGACCGGACCACCGACGCCCACCTGCGGGTCTACCGGCGGGCGTGGGCGGACGAGGGCCCCGACGCCGCCCGGCACGTCGTGGTGGTCACCGAACCCGGCTCCGACCTCGCGGCGCGCGCCGACGAGCTGGGCGCGATGGTCATCCCGGCCGAGCCCGGCGTGGCCGGGCCGTGGGCCGCGCTCACCGCGTCCGGCCTGGTCGCGGCGGCGCTGGCCGGTGCGCCGGTGGCCGAGGTGCTGGACGAGGCGGAGGCGCTCACCGGCGCGCTGGACCGGGACCGGGACAACCCGGCCCTGGCGCTCGGCGCGGCCCTGGGCGCGGCGCCCGGCGCCGGCCGGGACACGATCGCGCTGGTCCCGGACGGCACCGGCCTCGGCGGCCTGGGCCGCTGGGCCGGCGCGCTGCTCGCCCGGGCCACCGGTGGACGGCTGCTGCCGGTGGTCGCGGAGTCTCCCGACTCCCCCGACGCCACCGGGCCGGGCCTGCTCACAGTCGGTCTCGGCGGTGCCCTCGGCGCCGGTGTCGGGCCGGGCGTAGCGGCCGACGTCGCGGTAAACGGCCCGCTCGGCGCGCACCTGCTCACCTGGGCCTACGCCGCGGCGACCGCCGCGGTGACGCTGCGGGCCGACCCGTTCGCCGCGCCGCCGGACCCGGTGGACGACGACGCGGCGCCGGAGAGCGGGCCGCCGTCGTCGGTCGAGGGCGCGATCGAGGTGTACGCCCCGAGCGGCGCGCCGGACGACCTGACCGGCGCGCTGCGCTGGCTGCTCGACGGGCTGGGCGAACGGGAGCACCTCGTGGTGACCGCGTACCTCGACCGGCTCGCCGACGCGTCGGTCGCCGGGCTGCGCCCGCTGCTGGCACGGGCCGCCGGCCGTCCGGTCACCTTCGGCTGGGGACCGCGCCGGCCGGAACACACCGACCCGTACGGCCGGCATCTCCAGATCACCGGTGCGGTCACCGATGATCTGGAAGTGCCCGGTCGTCCGTACACCTTCGCGCAGCTCCAGGCGGCCCAGGCCGCCGGCGACCGGCGGGCCCTGGCCGGCCGGGAGCGACCGGTGCTGCGCCTGCACCTGACCGAGCGGGCGGCGGGTGCCGCCCAGCTCCTGGAAACGGCCGGACGGACACGCACGTGACGATCAATGACCTGGAATCAGCGGACCGAGACGCAGGAGGAGGTGGCCCGGTGAACCCGCTGCGCGATCCGCAGGACCGGCGACTGCCCCGGATCCCCGAGCCGTGTGCCCTGGTGATCTTCGGGGTGACCGGCGACCTGGCCCGCAAGAAGCTGCTGCCGGCGGTCTACGACCTGGCCAACCGAGGGCTCCTGCCGCCCGGCTTCGTGGTCCTGGGCTTCGCCCGCCGGGACTGGGGCGACGGCGACTTCGAGTCGGTGGCGCACGACGCGGCCAAGAAGCACGCCCGCACCCCGTGGCGGGAGGAGGTGTGGGCCCGCCTCGCCGGCAACATCAAGTTCGTCGGCGGCTCGTTCGACGACGACGCGGCGTTCGACCAGCTCGCCGCCACACTCGACGAGCTGCGCGACTCGCACGGCATCGCCGGCAACGCGGCCTTCTACTTCTCCATCCCCCCGGCGGCCTTCCCGGTGGTGCTCAAGCAGCTCGCCCGCACCGGCATGGCCGACAACGCCAAGTCCGGCGGCTGGCGGCGCGTGGTGGTGGAGAAGCCGTTCGGCAACGACCTGCCGTCGGCGAAGGCCCTCAACGATCTGGTCGACGACGTCTTCACCAGCAAGGACGTGTTCCGGATCGACCACTACCTGGGCAAGGAGACGGTCCAGAACATCCTGGCGCTGCGGTTCGCGAACAACCTGTTCGAGCCGCTGTGGAACTCCAAGTACGTCGACTCGGTGCAGATCACCATGGCCGAGGACGTCGGCATCGGCACCCGCGCGGCCTTCTACGACTCCGTCGGCACCGCCCGCGACGTGCTCCAGAACCACCTGCTCCAGCTGCTCGCCCTGGTCGCGATGGAGGAGCCGACGAGCTTCGACGCCGACGAGATCCGGGCCGAGAAGCTCAAGGTACTCAAGGCGATCACCGTGCCGCGGGACGTCACCGAGGACACCGTGCGCGGCCAGTACCTGCCCGGCTGGGTGGGCGGCGAGCGCGCCAAGGGCTACCTGGAGGAGGAGGGCGTCCCGGAGGGCTCCACCACCGAGACGTACGTGGCGGTGAAGCTGGGCATCCAGAACCGCCGCTGGGCCGGGGTGCCGTTCTACATCCGGGCCGGCAAGCGGCTGCCCCGGCGGGTCACCGAGGTGGCCATCATGTTCAAGAAGGCGCCGCACCTGCCGTTCGACGCCGCCGACATGGAGTCCCTCGGCCCCAACCAGCTCGTCATCCGGGTGCAGCCGGACGAGGGCGTGGTGCTGAAGTTCGGCTCCAAGGTGCCGGGCACCACGATGGAGGTCCGCGACATCGCGATGGACTTCCAGTACGGCGAGGCGTTCACCGAGTCCAGCCCCGAGGCGTACGAGCGGCTGGTGCTGGACGTGCTGATCGGCGACCGGACGCTGTTCCCGGACGCCGCCGAGGTGGAGCAGAGCTGGCAGGTCGTCGACCCGCTGGAGCACGCCTGGGCGGGCACGACCCCGGAGCCGTACCGGGCCGGTGAGTGGGGGCCCCGGGCCGCCGACGAGATGCTGGCCCGCGAGGGCCGGGCTTGGCGGAGAGCGTGAGCGAGCACTGCGACCGAACCAGGAGGCTCCATTGATCGGGCTGTGGGACACCACCGGCAACGAGGTGGTCAAGGCGCTGGCCGCGGAACGGCGCAGCGCGGGCGGGGTGGCCAGTGGCATGGCGCTCACGCTGATCGTGGTGGTGGACGAGAAGCGGGTACGCGAGGCCGAGGCCGCGGCCACCATCGCCGCCGCGGCGCACCCGTGCCGCCTGCTCGTGGTGGTCCGCTCCGACGTCGAGCGGGACCGCAACCGGCTGGACGCGGAGATCGTCGTGGGCGGCCGGCTCGGGCCGTGCGAGGCGGTGGTGACCCGGATGTACGGGCGGCTCGCGCTGCACGCCGAGTCCGTGGTGATGCCGCTGCTGGTGCCGGACGTGCCGGTGGTGACGTGGTGGCACGGCGAGCCGCCGGAGGAGATCGCCACCGACTTCCTCGGTGTGGTCGCGGACCGGCGGATCACCGACTCGGCGCAGGCCGCCGACCCGATCGCCGCGCTGCGGCAGCGGGCGCACGACTACGCCCCGGGCGACACCGACCTGGCGTGGACCCGGATCACGCCGTGGCGCACGCTCGTGGCGGGCGCGTTCGACACCACCCAGGCCCGGGTCACCGAGGCGAGCGTGGTGGCTCCCCCGTCGGACCCGACGGCGGCGCTGATGCGCGGCTGGCTCAACGCCCGGCTCGGCATCGACCCGATCCTGACCGCCACCGAGGAGTTCCCGCGGATGCGTCAGGTGCAGCTGCGCTGCGCCAACGGCGACGAGCTGACGCTCACCCGGGACGACAGCATCGCGGTGTTCCGGCGTACCGGGCAGGAGGACCGCACGCTGCCGCTGGTGCGCCGGCCGCTCGGCGACGAGCTGGCCGAGGAGCTGCGCCGCCTCGACGCCGACCAGGTGTACGCGGAGGCGCTCGGCGCTGCGGCCGGGATCACCGGGCTCGACCAGCGCCCCGCCCAGCGGGTGCACGTGTGGAAGGATCCGGCGACCGCCCAGCGGGCCGAGGCCGGCGTGACCGCGCACGCGGGCACGACCGCGAACGAGTGACCGCCCGGACCGGGTGGTCGGAGGCACAGGTGACCGCCGGTGGGCGGTCGGAACACGAGGGCTCGACGGATGACTGAGGCGAGTGTCGCCGTACACGCCGACCCCGACCTGCTGGCGCAGGCGGTGGCGGCCCGGTTGGTGGTGAAGCTGCTCGACGCGCAGGCCGAGCGCGGCCAGGCGTCGGTGGTGCTGACCGGCGGGCGGATCGCCTCGGCGGTGTACCGGGCGGTCGGGCAGCTACCCGCCCGCGACGCCGTCGACTGGTCCCGGGTCGACGTGTGGTGGGGCGACGAGCGGTTCCTGCCCGCCGGCGACCCGGAGCGCAACGAGACGCAGGCGCGGGCGGCGCTGCTGGAGACGGTGCCGCTGGACCCGGCCCGGGTGCACCCGATGCCGGCGTCGGACGGCCCCGCCGGCGACGACCCGGAGGCGGCTGCCGCCGGGTACGCGCGGGAGCTGGCCGCCGCCGCCCGGCCCGGGAACGCGATCGTGCCGCACTTCGACGTGCTGATGCTCGGCGTCGGCGAGGACGGGCACGTGGCGTCGGTGTTCCCGGAGCACCCGGTGCACCACGACAACCGGCCGGTCAGCGCGGTACGGGGCAGCCCGAAGCCGCCGCCGGTGCGGACCACGCTGACGCTGCCGACGATCAACACGGCCGAGGAGGTCTGGCTGATCGCCGCCGGAGCGGACAAGGCCGGGGCGGTGGGCATGGCGCTGGCCGGGGCCGGGCCGGTGCAGCTTCCTGCCGCCGGGGTGCGGGGCGTCTCCCGTACCCTCTGGCTGCTCGACCGGGCCGCGGCGGCCAACGTGCCGCCCCGCCTGCGCAGCCTCCGCTGAGGTGTAAGGAAGGGCCCCTTCTTAACGTCTCCGGTAGAGAAGGGGCCCCTTCTTAACACCTCGGGTCAAGCGCGGCCGCGGCGCCGCCGCAGCGCGTCGAGGGCCTCGGCGAGCAGCGCCTCCCCCTCCTCCGGCGTGCGCCGCTCCTGCACGTACGCCAGGTGGGTCTTGTAGGGCTCGGCGCGCTGGCGGCCCGGCGGGTCGCCCGGGTCGGGGCCGGCCGGCTCGCCGCAGCGCGGGCACTCCCAGGTCGCGGGTGTCTCGGCCTCGGCGGCGATCAGGAACTCGACCCGGTGCCCGTGGCGGCACCAGTAGACGACCGGGCGGCGCGGCGCGGGCTCCACCCGCTGGTCGAACCGCTCGGGGGCGGACCCGATCCGGGTGCCGCGGATGACGTTGTTGCTGGGCACGGTTGCTCGCTCCCTGTCGTCGGAGGGGACCGCCGCCGGAGGGGGTGGGCGACGGGCGACGTGCGGAGAAACAAAACTGCGCGCGGTCCGTGACGGACCGCGCGCAGATTGTACGCTTCTCAGCGCCGACTCAGGTGCCGCTGGCCATCTGCAGCCGCAGCCAGAGTCCGAGCCCGACGATGCACGCGAACCAGACGATTCCCACCAGAACGGTGTAGCGGTCGAGGTTCTTCTCGGCCACCGACGAACCGGCCAGGCTGGAGCTGACGCCGCCGCCGAACATGCTCGACAACCCGCCGCCCTTACCGCGGTGCAGGAGGATCAGCAGGGTGAGCAGGACGCTCGTGATGACCAGCAACGTGATCATCGTGTAGGCGAACCAGATCGGCATGGCGGGGGTCAGTCCTCTCGTTGCGATCACTGCCCGGACCTGTCGGGCACTGCGGCACCGACCGGTGGACGGGCAGCGTCAAGGATAGCGAGCGATCAGCGGGTGATGTGCTCCGGGAACCGGCAGATCTGCGCGAACTCCTCCGCGTCCAGGCTGGCGCCCCCGACCAGAGCCCCGTCCACGTCCGGCTGCGCCATGATCGCGGCGACGTTCGACGCCTTGACCGACCCGCCGTACAGGATCCGGACCTGCTCGGCGGTGCCCTCGTCGTAGGTCTCGGCGATGCGCTTACGCACCGCGCCGCAGACCTCCTGGGCGTCGTCCGGGGTCGCCGTCTTGCCGGTGCCGATCGCCCAGACCGGCTCGTACGCCACGACGACCTTGGTGACCTGCTCGGCGGTGAGCCCCTTCAGCGCGCCGTCGAGCTGGTCGCAGCAGTGCCGCACCTGACCCGACTGCTCCCGGACCTCCAGGCCCTCGCCGATGCAGAGGATCGGGGTGAGCCCGTTCGCCAGCGCCGCCGACACCTTTGCGTTGACGAGCGCGTCGTCCTCGTGGTGGTACTGCCGCCGCTCGGAGTGCCCGACCACCACGTAACCGCAGCCCAGCTTGGCGAGCATCGGACCGGCGATGTCACCGGTGTACGCGCCGGACGGGTGCGGCGACAGGTCCTGCGCGCCGTAGCCGATCAGCAGCTTGTCGCCGTCCACCGCGGTCTGCACGGTACGCAGATCGGTGAAGGGCGGCAGCACCACGCACTCGACGTCGGTGAGCTGCTTCTCGTTCAGGCTCGCGGCCAGCTTCTGCACCAGCAGGTTGGCCTCGAGGTGGTTCAGGTTCATCTTCCAGTTGCCGGCCATCAGCGGCCGGCGGGTCGTGCTCGCCATTCAGTTCTCCAGGGCCGCGATGCCGGGGAGGGTCTTGCCCTCCAGGTATTCCAGGGAGGCGCCACCACCGGTGGAGATGTGCCCGAACGAGGACTCGTCCAGGCCCAGCGCGCGCACCGCCGCGGCCGAGTCGCCGCCGCCGACCACGCTGAACGCGTCGGCCTTGGTGATCGCCTCGGCCACACCCCGGGTGCCGTTGGCGAACGCCGCCATCTCGAACACGCCCATCGGGCCGTTCCAGAAGACGGTCTTCGCCTGCGACAGCGCGGCGGCGAAACCGGCCACCGTCTCCGGGCCGATGTCCAGGCCCAGCCGGTGGCTCGGGATGCCGTCGGCCGGCACGGTGTCGTGCGCGGCATCAGGCGCGAACGCGTCGGCCACCACCACGTCGACCGGGAGCATGATCTTGCCCGGCGCGCGCTCCATCAGGTTGCGGCAGGTCTCGACCATGTCCTTCTCCAGCAGCGACGTGCCCACCTCGTGGCCCTGGGCCTTGAGGAAGGTGAAGCACATCCCGCCGCCGATGAGCAGCCGGTCCACGGTCGGCAGCAGCGCCTCGATCACTGCGAGCTTGTCCGAGACCTTCGAGCCGCCCAGCACCACCACGTACGGCCGCTCCGGGGAGCCGGTGAGGCGGCTGAGCACCTCGACCTCGCGCAGCACCAGCCGGCCCGCGTAATGCGGCAGCCGGGCCGGTACGTCGTGCACGCTCGCGTGCTTGCGGTGCACCGCGCCGAACGCGTCGTCCACGTAGGCGTCGCCGAGCGCGGCGAACTGGTCGGCGAACGCGCCCCGCTCCGCGTCGTCCTTGCTGGTCTCGCCCTTGTTGAAGCGCAGGTTCTCCAGCAGCGCGACCTGGCCGTCGGCCAGGTCGGCCACGGTGGACCGCGCCGAGTCGCCGACGGTGTCCTCGGCGAAGTGCACCGGGGCACCGAGCAGCTCACCGAGCCGCCCGGCGACCGGGCGGAGGCTGAACTGCGGGTCCGGCGCGCCCTTCGGGCGGCCCAGGTGCGAGCAGACGACCACCTTCGCGCCGGCCCGCACCAGCGCGCTCAGCGTCGGCAGGACGGCCCGGATCCGGCCGTCGTCGCTGATCTCCCCGGTCTGCTTGTCGAGCGGGACGTTCAGGTCGGCGCGCACCAGCACGCGCCGACCCGACACCCCCTCGGCGAGCAGGTCGTCGAGGTTACGGATCGTCACAGCGACTGACCCACCAGCTTGACCAGGTCCACCAGGCGGTTCGAGTAGCCCCATTCGTTGTCGTACCAGCCGACGACCTTGACCTGGTTGCCGATCACCTTGGTCAGCGGCGCGTCGAAGATGCACGACGCCGGGTCGGTCACGATGTCGGCGGAGACGATCGGGTCCTCGTTGTAGGTGAGGATGCCCCGCAGCGGGCCCTCGGCGGCGGCCTTGAGCGCGGCGTTGACCTCGTCCACAGTGGTCTCCCGGCCGACCTCGACGGTCAGGTCGGTGGCCGAGCCGGTCGGGATCGGCACGCGCAGCGCGTAGCCGTCCAGCTTGCCCTTGAGCTCCGGCAGCACCAGGCCGATCGCCTTCGCGGCGCCGGTCGAGGTCGGCACGATGTTGAGCGCGGCGGCCCGGGCCCGGCGCAGGTCCTTGTGCGGCGCGTCCTGCAGGTTCTGGTCCTGCGTGTACGCGTGGATGGTCGTCATCAGACCCTGCTTGATGCCGAACGTGTCCTGCAGGACCTTCGCCATCGGCGCGAGGCAGTTGGTGGTGCAGGAGGCGTTCGAGATGATGTTGTGCTTGGCCGGGTCGTACTGGTCCTGGTTGACGCCCATGACCACGGTGACGTCCTCGTTCTTCGCCGGCGCGGAGATGATGACCTTCTTGGCCCCGCCGTCGAGGTGCGCCTTCGCCTTGGTGCCGTCGGTGAAGAAGCCGGTGGACTCGATGACCACGTCGGCGCCGACCTCGCCCCACGGCAGCTTCGCCGGGTCCTTCTCGGCGTACGCCTTGATGGTCTTGCCGCCCACGGTGATCTCGTCGGCGGTGGCCTTCACCTCGTGCGGGAGGCGGCCCAGGATGCTGTCGTACTTGACAAGGTGGGCGAGCGTCGCGTTGTCGGTCAGGTCATTGACCGCCACGACCTCGATGTCAGCGCCGGACGCCAGCACTGCCCGGAAGAAGTTGCGGCCGATCCGGCCGAAGCCGTTGATGCCAACCCGGATGGTCACAGGTCCCATCTCCTCGCGTTCTGGTCCGCCGGCGCCAGACCGGGGCCGGCGGAGGTGTGTGCGCCGACCGTTGGAGCCGGCCGTCGACATGTCATCTCGGCCACCCCGCCGCGGTCCCGGAGACCTGACCGCCCGAGGCGGTGAGCACGGCGAGGAGCGCCTGTTCCGGCCCCCTTGCCGTACGCAGCGACCATATCCGAGCGCGCGGCGTCGCGCTGCGGCGGGTGGTGATCCCGCTCGCGTTGCACTGCCGCCCGAGTCCTATCAGACCACGAGCATGTCCGGCGTGACTGCCGCTTCCGTATCCGGGATGCCCAGGTCACGGGCACGCTTGTCGGCCAGCGCGAGCAGCCGGCGGATCCGGCCGGCGATGGCGTCCTTGGTCAGCGGCGGCTCGGCGAGCGCGCCCAGTTCCTCCAGCGAGGCCTGACGGTGCTCCAGGCGCAGCCGCCCGGCCGAGGTCAGGTGGTTCGGCGCGTCGTCGGCGAGGATCTCCAGCGCGCGGGTCACCCGGGCGGCGGCGGCCACCGCGGCACGGGCGGAACGGCGCAGGTTGGCGTCGTCGAAGTTGGCCAGCCGGTTCGCGGTGGCGCGCACCTCCCGGCGTACCCTCCGCTCCTCCCAGGCCAGCACGCTGGAGTGCGCCCCTATGCGGGTGAGCAGCGCGGCGATCGCGTCACCGTCCTTGACCACCACCCGGTCCACGCCGCGCACCTCGCGGTTCTTCGCGGTGATGCCGATCCGGCGGGCGGCGCCGACCAGCGCCAGCGCCGACTCCGGTCCCGGGCAGGTGATCTCCAGCGCGCTGGAGCGGCCCGGCTCGGTGAGCGAGCCGTGCGCCATGAACGCGCCCCGCCACGCCGACACGGCACAGCAGACGTTCGCGGCCACCACGTGCGGCGGCAGGCCGCGCACCGGGCGGCCCCGCACGTCGAGCAGGCCGGTCTGCCGGGCGAGCGCCTCGCCGTCCTTGACCACCCGCACGATGAAGTGGCTGCCCTTGCGCAGCCCGCCGGAGGCGAGCACGTGGATCTCGCTCGGGTAGCCGTAGACCTCGGCGATCTCCCGCCGCAGCCGGCGCGCGACCGCCCCGGTGTCCAGCTCCGCCTCGACCACCACGCGGCCCGACACGATGTGCAGGCCGCCGGCGAAACGCAGCAGGGCGGCCATCTCCGCCCGCCGACAGCAGGGCTTGGGCACGTCGACCCGACTCAGCTCGTCCTTGACCGCAGCCGTCATCGCCATAGTGCGCCCCCTCACGGACCGGTTCCGGCGTGTCGCCGGTGATTACGTACGTGTCTAACGATCGGCGCGCAGGACAGGCACCAGCGCGGCGCCCAGGGCGGCTGGATCATGACGGGGCGTGCCGTCCAGGACGGCGACGGGAGCGAGGACCAGCCGGGCACCAAGCGATTCTGCCGCACGTTCGACCGCCGCGGGATCACCCACCGCCGTGGAGTCGGCGAGCACCCGGTCCACCTTCAGCTCGGGCAGATAGCGCCGCAGGGTGTCCAGATGGTCGGGCAGGGAGAGCCCCGAGGTCTCCTTCTCGGCCACCAGGTTGAGCGTCACCAGCCGCCGCGCCGGGCTGGACACGATCGCGTCCGCAAGCCCCGGCACCAGCAGGTGCGGCAGCACGCTCGTGTACCAGCTGCCCGGCCCGAAGATCAGCCAGTCCGCGGCGCGTACCGCCGTCACCGCCTCGGCGCACGCGGCCGGCGCGGACGGGCTGAGCCGCAACGACTCGACGGTGCCCGGGGTGACAGCGACCTGGTGCTGGCCGCGCACCGTGGACACCTCGTCCGGGTGCTCCGGGTCGGCGCCGCGGACCCGGGCCTCGATCCCGACCGGCTGGCGGGACATCGGGAGCACCCGCCCCACCGCGCCGAGCATCGCCCCGGCGTGGTCGAGTGCTGCCACCGGGTCGCCGAGCAGCTCGGTGAGCCCGTGCAGCAGCAGGTTGCCGACCGCGTGGCCGGCGAGCGAGTCGCCGATCGCGACCGGCACCGGCGCGGCGATCCTCGGCGCGGGCGGCACGGCGGCGGCGAAGCGGTGCTGGAACAACGCCGCGCTGCGCCGGGTGGCCGGGTGGTCACCTGCCAGCGCGACGAGCGCCTGCCGCAGGTCGCCCGGCGGCAGGCCGCCGCGCTCGGCGCGCAGGCGGCCGCTGGAGCCGCCGTCGTCACCGACGGTGACCACCGCGGTGATGTCCAGGTCCAGTTCGGGTACGCAGTGACGCAGCGCCCGCAGCGACGCCGAGAGCCCGTGCCCGCCGCCGAAGGCGACCACCCTGGTCAGGGTCACTCCCGCCCCAGGTCCCGGTGCTGGGCGTTCGCGGCGATGCCGGAGTGGCGCAGCCGGGAGGCCAGCTCCTCGGCGATGGCCACGCTGCGGTGCTTGCCGCCGGTGCAGCCGACCGCCACGGTCAGGTAGCGCTTGCCCTCCCGCTCGAACCCGGCGGTGGTGGCGTTGACCAGGTCGGCGTAGCCGGCCACGAACGCGTCGGCACCCTCCTGGCCCAGCACGTACGCGCTGACCGCCTCCTCGCGGCCGGTGTGCTCGCGCAGCTCCGGCACCCAGTACGGGTTCGGCAGGAACCGGGCGTCCATCACGAAGTCGGCGTCCGGCGGCAGGCCGTACTTGAAGCCGAACGAGATCACGGTGATCCGCAGCCGGCGGGCGTCCTCACCGCCGAACAGCTCCTCGACCCGGCGACGCAGCTGGTTCACGTTCAGGTGGCTGGTGTCGATGATCACGTCGGCCTGCTCGCGGGCCTCCTCCAGCAGCGTCCGCTCGACCGCGATGCCGTCGGCCAGCCGCCCGTCGCCCTGCAACGGGTGCGAGCGGCGCACGCTCTCGAACCGGCGGATCAGCACCTCGTCGTCGGCGTCGACGAAGACCACCCGGGGCTGGAAGCCGCGCTCGCGCAGCTCGCGGATCGCCCCGGCCAGGTCGGTGGAGAACGCGCGCGAGCGCACGTCCAGCACCATCGCCGTACGCCGGGCCGCGCCGCCGGCCTTGAACGCCAGCTCGGCCATGTCCAGCAGCAGCGCCTGCGGCAGGTTGTCGACCACGTAGTAGCCGACGTTCTCCAGCGCCCGCGCCACAGTGCTGCGCCCGCCGCCGGACAGGCCGGTCACCACCACCAGGGAGGTGTCCGACTCGGCCGGCGTTGTCTCCCCCTCGGTCCGCCCCAGGTCACCCGCTGTACGCGCCTCGCTCACCCGCTACCCCCAGCCGTGGCGCCGCGGCCGGTCGGCCGCGCATGGTCAATCAGCGACTCTAACGGCTGCGACCCGGCCCGGGATTCCACGGGGTGACCACCGGAACATGTCGCCGCCCCGGAACGGCTCGCCGGACGGGCGCTGTCGGGGGACGCTCGTAGACTGCGCAGATGGTCTCCCCCACCGACGAGCGGACCACCTCCGCAGCGGCCGGCTCCCCACCGACCGGCGACGCGCTCGACGTGTTGCGGCGGGTCTTCGGGTACGACGCCTTCCGCGGCTTTCAGCAGGAGGTCGTCGAACACGTGGTGACAGGCGGCGACGCGCTGGTGCTGATGCCCACCGGTGGCGGCAAGTCGCTGTGCTACCAGATCCCCGCGCTGGTCCGCGACGGCGTGGCGGTGGTCGTCTCGCCGCTCATCGCGCTCATGCAGGACCAGGTCGACGCGCTCACAGCGGTCGGCGTCCGGGCCGGGTTCCTCAACTCGACCCAGGATCCCGCGCAGCGGCGCCGGGTCGAGGCGGCCTACCTCGCCGGTGAGCTGGACCTGCTCTACCTCGCCCCGGAAGGGCTGGCCGTGCGGTCCACGCTCGGCCTGCTGGAACGCGGCCGGATCGCGCTGTTCGCGATCGACGAGGCGCACTGCGTCTCGCAGTGGGGGCACGACTTCCGCCCCGACTACCTCAACCTGTCGATGCTGCACGAGCGCTGGCCGGACGTACCGCGGATCGCGCTGACCGCCACCGCGACCCGGGCCACGCGCACCGAGATCGCCACCCGGCTGCGGCTCACCGAGGCCCGGCACTTCGTCGCCAGCTTCGACCGGCCCAACATCCAGTACCGCATCGTCCCCAAACGGGAACCGCGCAAGCAGTTGCTCAGCCTGCTGCGCGACGAACACCCCGGCGACGCCGGCATCGTCTACTGCCTGTCCCGGGCCTCGGTGGAGAAGACCGCCGACTTCCTGGTCGCCAACGGCATCCCCGCGCTGCCGTACCACGCCGGGCTGGACGCCTCGACCCGCGCCGCCAACCAGCAGCGCTTCCTGCGCGAGGACGGCCTGGTCATGGTCGCCACCATCGCGTTCGGCATGGGCATCGACAAGCCCGACGTACGCTTCGTCGCCCACCTCGACCTGCCGAAGTCGGTGGAGGGCTACTACCAGGAGACCGGCCGCGCCGGGCGTGACGGGCTGCCATCCACGGCCTGGCTGGCGTACGGGCTCCAGGACGTGGTCCAGCAACGCAAGATGATCGAGACGTCCGAGGGCGACCTGGCGCACCGGCGCAACCTCGCCGCCCACCTGGACGCGATGCTGGCGCTCTGCGAGACGGTCCGCTGCCGCCGCGCCCAGCTGCTCGAATACTTCGGCGAGACCGGCGTGGCCGACTGCGGCAACTGCGACACCTGCCTCGAACCGCCGGAGTCCTGGGACGGCACCGTCGCCGCGCAGAAGCTGCTGTCCACCGTCTTCCGGCTCGACCGCGAGCGCAACCAGCGGTTCGGCGCCGGGCACAGCATCGACATCCTGCTCGGCAAGCACACCGACAAGATCGACCAGCACGGCCACGACGCGCTCAGCACGTTCGGCATCGGCACCGAGCTGCGCGAGGCGGAGTGGCGTGGCGTGGTGCGGCAACTGCTCGCCGAGGGCCTGCTCGCGGTCGAGGGCGACTACGGCACGCTGGCGCTGACCGACGCCAGCGCGGACGTGCTCGGCCGCCGCCGTACCGTGACGCTGCGCAAGGAGCCCGAGCGCCCGGCCGGCCGGTCCGCCAAGCCGCGGGGCGCGGCCACTGTGGTCGCCGACCTCTCCCCCGCCGCCGCGCCCGTCTTCGAGCGGCTCCGCGCGTGGCGTGCGGCCACCGCCAAGGAACAGGGCGTCCCGGCGTACGTCATCTTCCACGACGCGACCCTGCGGCAGATCGCCGCCGAGCCGCCCGCCTCCCTCGCCGAGCTGTCCCGGTTCAACGGGGTCGGCGAGAACAAGCTCGCCAAGTACGGCGAGGCGATCCTGGCCGTCCTCGCCGAGTCCTGACGCAGGCGCACGGAAGGGCCCGGCCCCTCGTGGTGGGGGTCGGGCCTTTCCGGTGTGCGTGCTGTCGCTATTGCTCTGCAGCCATATGGGCGGCGGTGTTGCCTAGCTGGTGCTGTAGCCGCGGGTGGCGATCCAGTCGGCGAGGTTGTCGATGTTCATGCGGTAGGTGGCGGTGTTCGGGTCGGCGCTGTCGGCGATGGTGACGGTGTGGCCGTCGTCGCGGTAGCCGATGACGCTGATGTAGTGGCCGCCTTCGAAGGAGTGGGTGGTGCCGTCGGTGTCGGTGGCGGTGCCGGCGATGTTGGCGACGACGGCCCGGCCGGCGTCGACGGTCTTGACGACGTCGGCGCGAAGCTTGTCGGTCTGCTTGTCGTCGGCCTTGGGGGTGCTGATCTCGACCGACTTGTAGGCGTCCTTCGCGCCGGTCTCCTTGTTCAGCACGGGGGTGATGTCGTTGATGGAGTTGGTGCCGGCCTCGGTGGTGCCCATCTCCTTGGCCATGGCGTGTACGTCGATGTTCTTGCCCTGCACGGACAGGGCGTTGCGGGCGGCGGCGGGGCCGCAGAAGTAGAAGTTGGGCTGGGCTTCGTAGCGCACGTCGAGTTCCCGCTCGCCATGACCGCTCTTGCGGTCGGCGACGATGGCGGCCTTCTCGGCCGGGGCGGCGTGGGCGGCGATCGCGGGGCCGGCGATGCCTCCGGCGGTGGCGGCGATACCGGCAGCGGTCAGAACGGTCTTGCGCAGCAGAGTGGTAGCCATGATGGTTGCCTCCCTGGTCGGGGGAAAACCGCGGCGATAGGGGATGCCGCGAGAAGGGGGAAAGTCTTCGGGGGGTGCCCGTCGGAAGAGGGCTGTAGCGGCGCGGGCGGCCGGGGGGCCTGCTCCGCGGCTCGGGGGGTGTAACGACGTGCGGGCCGGGGTCATTCCCGGGGACGGCGGGGTGCCCGTCGCCCGGGGGATGTAACGACGACCGGGCCGGGCCGATTCCCTGACCTGCCGTGGGTGCCGGGCGGGCCGATGTTCGGCGCTCGGTTCCGGTGCCGCGGGGCTCAGCCATGTACAACGCCCCGCGCCCGCCACCGATTCCACCCGCACGATGGCACCGACCACAGCCACGCCCCCGCATGAACCGGACACAGCTCACCAAACCACCCGCCCTCGGTGCGATGGCCCCGGCCTGGTGCGGGATGGAGTCCGCGAAATGCCGACATCGAACGCCAGCCGTCACAGATCCACTCGACCACATGCGCGATCTTGCAGTTTGGTACCCGGCAAACCTCGCAAAGCTGGCATCCCTGGGGCACCAAGTGCAAGATCGCGTGGGGCCTGGGCGTGGGCGGCCCGCCGGTACAAGCCCCGCGCGGTGTGCGAGATCTTGGTACCGAATGGCCCCTATGGGGGCTCTTCCGTACCAAGATCTGCCACCGCTTTCAGAATGTGGACAGAGGTCGCACCAGGCGGGAAGCCGTCCATCAGTGGAACGCCATGGGTGTCAAACGGGGGCGGAGACACCCATGGGGTTCCAGTCGGGCGTGACGGGTGACGTGCCGGCAAAGCCGGACAGCGAGCAAGCCCGAGGGCGGGCGTGAGCGCGAAGGGTCAGGGACGGGGGGCGGCTTCGGTGGGGGTGGAGCCGTCCAGCGCGGCCAGGATCGCCTCGGCCGTACGCCTGCCGACCCCGGGCACCTCGGTGATCTCCTCCACCGTGGCGGACGACAGCCGCTTCAGCGAGCCGAAGTGCCGCAGCAGCGCCTTACGGCGTACGTCACCGAGGCCGGGCACGTTGTCCAGCGCCGATTCGGTCATCCGCTTGGAGCGCCGCTGCCTGTGGAACGTGATGGCGAAGCGGTGCGCCTCGTCACGGACGCGCTGCAGCAGGTAGAGCGCCTCGGAGGTGCGCGGCAGGATCACCGGGAACTCGTCGTCGGGCAGCCAGACCTCCTCCAGCCGCTTCGCCAGCCCGCACAGCGCCACGTCGTCGATGCCCAGCTCGGCGAGCGCCTTCGCGGCGGCGGCGACCTGGGGCGGGCCGCCGTCGACCACGACGAGCTGCGGAGGGTACGCGAACTTGCGTGGCCGCCCGGTGGTCGGGTCGATGCCGGGCCGGTCGGGGTCGGAGGCGGTCTCCTCGCCCAGCTCGCCGGTCTCGGCGCGGGCGTCGAGGTAGCGGGCGAAGCGCCGCCGCAGCACCTCGGACATGGCCGACAGGTCGTCGGTGGCGCCGCGCACGATGAACCGGCGGTATTCGCTCTTGCGGGGCAGCCCGTCCTCGAACACGACCATGCTGGCGACCACGTCGGTGCCCTGGATCTGGGACACGTCGAAGCACTCGATGCGCAGCGGCGAGGTGTTCATGGCGAGCGCGTCGGCGATCTCGTCGAGCGCCTGGCTGCGGGTGGTCAGGTCACCGGCCCGCTTGAGCTTGTGCCGGGCCAGCGCGTCCTTGGCGTTGCGCTCGACGGTCTCCAGCAGCGACCGCTTGTCGCCGCGCTGCGGCACCCGCAGCGACACCCGGCTGCCCCGGCGGGCGGTGAGCCAGTCGGCGAGCGCGTCGGCGTCGCCCGGCAACTCGGGGACGAGCAGTTCGCGGGGCACGTCGGCCTCACCCTGCTCGCCGCCGTACACCTGGGTGCAGAAGTGGTGCACGAGGTCGCCGGTGGTCAGTTCCTCGGTCTTCTCCACCACCCAGCCGCGCTGGCCACGCACCCGGCCGCCGCGGACGTGGAAGACCTGCACGGCGGCTTCGAGCGGGTCGTCGGCGAACGCGACCACGTCGGCGTCGGTGCCGTCGCCGAGCACCACGGTCTGCTTCTCCATCGCCCGGCGCAGCGCCGCGACGTCGTCGCGCAGCCGGGCGGCCCGCTCGAACTCCAGCTGCTCGCTGGCGTCGAGCATCTCCTTCTCCAGCCGCCGGACCATGCTGTCGGTGCGGCCGGCCATGAAGTCGCAGAAGCCGTCGACGATCTCCCGGTGCTGTTCGGCGGTGACGCTGCCGACGCACGGCGCCGAGCACTTGCCGATGTAGCCGAGCAGGCAGGGCCGGCCGACCTGGCCGGCCCGCTTGAACACCCCGGACGAGCAGGTCCGCGCCGGGAAGACCCGCAGCAGCAGGTCGAGCGTCTCGCGGATCGCCCAGGCGTGCGAGTACGGCCCGAAGTAGCGCACGCCCTTGCGCTTCACCCCGCGCATCACCTGCAACCGGGGGTATTCCTCGTCGAGCGTGACCGCGAGATAGGGGTACGACTTGTCGTCGCGGTAGCGGACGTTGAACCGGGGGTCGTACTGCTTGATCCAGGTGTATTCCTGCTGGAGCGCCTCGACCTCGGTGGCCACGGTGATCCAGTCGACCGACTCGGCGGTGAACACCATCTGCCGGGTGCGCTGGTGCAGGCCGACCGGGTCGGCGAAGTAGGAGTTGAGCCGGCTGCGCAGGTTGCGCGCCTTGCCGACGTAGATCACCCGGCCGGTGCCGTCGCGGAAGCGGTAGACCCCTGGCGACTCCGGGATGGTGCCGGGCGCGGGACGGTAGGTCGAGGGGTCAGCCACGGTGTCAAGCCTAGTCCGCACCCCTGACAGGCGACCGTAGCCGCGTCCCCGCCGGCCGACGGGGACGCGGAACGGGTCAGGCCAGCTTGATCTGGTCGCCGTCGACCTTGATCTCCTTCGCCGCGAGCGGCTTGGTGGCCGGGCCACCCTTCACCGAGCCGTCGACGATCGAGAACCGGCTGTTGTGGCAGGTGCAGTTGATCGTGCCGCCGTCGACGTTCGACACCGGGCAGCGCTGGTGCGTGCAGATCGGGTCGAACGCCTTGAACTGGCCGGCCTCGGGCTGGGTGATCACCACGCCCTGGCTGGCGAAGACGGCGCCACCGCCGACCGGGATGTCCGAGGTGCGCGCCAGCGCACTGCTGCCGTCCCGGTCGCCGCCGCCGGCGTCCCCGGTCGCGGTGGCGCCGGGCGGGCCGCCGCTGGTCGGGGCCTGCCCGGGGGACGCGTCGTCGTCACTGCCGCAGCCCGCGAGCACCACGGCTGCGCCCACCGCGCCGGCTCCGGCGAGCAGACTGCGGCGGCTCTGGGTGAACGGTCGGGTCAGCGCCTGATCATCACTCATGTCCGGCCTTTCTCTCGGCTTACTGCGGAACACGCACAAGCTTGCGGCACGGTTCATATTGACGCGTCAACGAACCGGGAGCCGCGTTGAAGGACGCCGGTCAGCGCGCCCCGGCGGGGACCTTCCGGGTCCGGGACTTGGCGCTGCCGTTGGCCTTCGCCGCCCGGGTGGTGGCCGCCTTGGCGCCCTTGGCCTCGCCGTCGAGCTTGAGGATCGGCCGCAGGAACTGCCCGGTGTGGCTCTCCGGCACCTCGGCGACCTCCTCCGGCGTGCCGGTGGCGAGCACCGTGCCGCCCCGGTGGCCGCCCTCGGGGCCCATGTCGATGAGCCAGTCGGCCGTCTTGATCACGTCGAGGTTGTGCTCGATGGTGATGACCGTGTTGCCCTTGTCGACCAGGCCCTCCAGCACCATCAGCAGCTTGCGGATGTCCTCGAAGTGCAGGCCGGTGGTGGGCTCGTCGAGCACGTAGACGGTGCGGCCGGTGGAGCGCTTCTGGAGTTCGGAGGCGAGCTTGACGCGCTGCGCCTCGCCGCCGGACAGCGTCGGCGCGGGCTGGCCGAGGCGGACGTAGCCGAGGCCGACGTCGACGAGCGTCCGGAGGTGCCGGTGGATGGCCGGGATGGCGGAGAAGAACTCGGCCGCCTCCTCGATCGGCATGTCCAGCACCTCGGCGACCGTCTTGCCCTTGTAGTGCACCTCGAGCGTCTCGCGGTTGTAGCGCGCGCCCTTGCACACCTCGCAGGGGACGTAGACGTCCGGCAGGAAGTTCATCTCGATCTTGATTGTGCCGTCGCCGGAGCACGCCTCGCAGCGCCCGCCCTTGACGTTGAACGAGAACCGGCCCGGGCCGTACCCCCGGACCTTGGCCTCGGTGGTCTCGGCGAACAGCTTGCGGACGTGGTCCCAGACGCCGGTGTACGTGGCGGGGTTGGAGCGCGGCGTCCGCCCGATCGGCGACTGGTCCACGCCGACGACCTTGTCCACGTTCTCCAGGCCGGTGATCCGGGTGTGCCGGCCGGGCACCAGCCGGGCGCCGTTGATCTGGTTGGCGAGCACGGTGTAGAGGATGTCGTTCACCAGCGTCGACTTGCCCGAGCCGCTGACGCCGGTGACCGCGATGAGCTGGCCGAGCGGGAAGCTCACGGTGAGGTTGCGCAGGTTGTGCTCGCGCGCGCCGTGCACCACCAGTTCGCGCCCCGGGGTCTGTGGCCGACGGCTGGCCGGCGTCGGGATGGCCTTGCGCCCGGCCAGGTACGCCCCGGTGACCGACTCGGTGTTGTCCAGCAGCGCCGGCACCGACCCGCTGTGCACGATCTTGCCGCCGTGCTCGCCCGCGCCCGGGCCGATGTCGACGATCCAGTCCGCGACCCGGATGGTGTCCTCGTCGTGCTCGACCACGATCAGCGTGTTGCCCAGGCCGCGCAGCCGCAGCAGCGTCTCGATGAGCCGGTGGTTGTCCCGCTGGTGCAGGCCGATCGACGGCTCGTCGAGCACGTAGAGCACGCCGACCAGACCGGAGCCGATCTGGGTGGCCAGCCGGATGCGCTGGGCCTCACCGCCGGAGAGCGTGCCGGCCGGGCGGTCCAGCGAGAGGTAGTCAAGACCGACGTCGAGCAGGAACTTGAGCCGGGCGTTGATCTCCTTGAGCACGCGCTCGGCGATCATCTTCTGCCGGTCGGTCAGCTCGATGCCGGCGAGCAGGTCGGCCGCCTCGCCGACGGAGAGGTTGCAGACCTCGGCGATGCTCTTGCCGGCCAGGGTGACCGCGAGCACCTCCGGCTTGAGCCGGGTGCCGCCGCAGGCCGCGCAGGGCACGTCCCGCATGTAGCCCTCGTACTTGTCCCGGGACCACTCCGACTCGGTGTCGGTGTGCCGGCGCTCGATCCACTGCACCACGCCCTCGAAGCCGGTGTAGTAGGAGCGCTCGCGGCCGTACTTGTTGCGGTAGCGCACGTGCACCTGGTCGTCGGAGCCGTGCAGGATCGTCTTCTGCGCCCGCGACGGCAGCGCCCGCCACGGGGTGTCGATGTCGAAGTGCTCGGCCTCGCCGAGCGCCTCCAGCAGCCGCAGGAAGTATTCGAGGTTGTGCCCGGTGGCCCAGGGCTGGATCGCGCCCTCGCGCAGCGTGCGCTCCGGGTCGGGGATGACCAGTTCCGGGTCCACCTCCTTCTTGGTGCCGAGGCCGGTGCACTCCGGGCAGGCGCCGTACGGGGCGTTGAACGAGAAGACCCGGGGTTCCAGGTCCTCGATGGCGAGCGGGTGGTCGTTCGGGCAGGCCAGGTGCTCGGAGTAGCGGCGCTCCCGGGCCGGGTCGTCCTCCGGCAGGTCGACGAAGTCGAGCAGCACCAGGCCGCCGGACAGACCGAGCGCGGCCTCGACCGAGTCGGTCAGCCGCTGCTTGGCGCTCGGCTTGACGCTGAGCCGGTCGATCACCACCTCGATGGTGTGCTTCTCCTGCTTCTTGAGCTTCGGCGGCTCGGTCAGCGGGTGCACCACGCCGTCGACCCGGGCCCGGGCGTAGCCCTTGGCCTGGAGTTCGGCGAACAGGTCGACGTACTCGCCCTTGCGGCCGCGCACCACCGGCGCGAGCACCATGAACCGGGTGCCCTCCGCCATGGCCAGGACCCGGTCGACGATCTGCTGCGGGCTCTGCTTGGAGATCCGCTCGCCGCAGATCGGGCAGTGCGGCTCGCCGATGCGGGCGAACAGCAGGCGGAGGTAGTCGTAGACCTCGGTGATGGTGCCCACGGTGGAGCGCGGGTTGCGCGAGGTGGACTTCTGGTCGATGGAGACGGCGGGACTGAGGCCCTCGATGAAGTCGACGTCGGGCTTGTCCATCTGGCCGAGGAACTGCCGGGCGTACGACGACAGCGACTCGACGTAGCGGCGCTGCCCCTCGGCGAAGATGGTGTCGAACGCCAGGCTCGACTTGCCCGAACCGGAGAGCCCGGTGAAGACGATCAGGGCGTCCCGGGGCAGGTCGAGACTGACGTCACGGAGGTTGTGCTCGCGCGCGCCACGGATGATCAGTCGGTCGGCCACGGTGCGTGTGCTCCCGGAAGAAGAATATGAGGCGGATCTGTGCACCAGACGCCGGGTCTGGGTGGTTTTCACAGGTTGTCGGGGGCGCAGAGAAGACGCCCCGGCAACTCTAGCCCCGACGTATGACAACTTCCGTCGCGCGAACATTCCCCCAGCTCAGGCCGGTCGGGCGAGAACCACGCAGGTCCACCCGACCGGCCCGGGCCGGCTCAGAATGCCCCTGGTGCAGGCGGGGTCGCCGGACGTCCGGTACGTCGCCGCCCGGCCCGCCGTCCGCCCCGCCGTTCGGCCGCCAGCCGGGCCGCGCGGCGGCCGCCCTCGTGCTCGATCTCCCGCTGCAGCCGCCGCCAGCTCTCCCAGCGACGCACCGGCAGCTCGCCGTCGTCCAGCGCGGCCCGCACCGCGCAGCCCGGCTCGGCGTCGTGGGCGCAGTCGGCGTACCGGCAGCCGGCGGCCAGCTCGGTGATGTCGGCGAACGCCCGGTCCAGCCCGGCCGCGCCGTCGAGCAGGCCGACCGCCCGTACACCGGGGGTGTCCAGCACCGCTCCCCCACCCGGCAGCGGCACCAGCGACCGCCAGGTGGTGGTGTGCCGGCCCTTGCCGTCGACCCGGCGGATCGCCTGGGTGCGCATCACGTCCGCCCCGGCCAGCGCGTTGACCAGGCTCGACTTGCCGGCCCCGGAGGGGCCGAGCAGGCCGAGCGTGCGGCCCGGGGCGACGTGGCGGCGCAGCGGCGCCAGGCCGGTGCCCCGCTCGGCGCTGACCGGCAGCACCGGCACCCCCGGCGCGAGGTCGGCCAGTTGCCGGGCCACCGCCGCCGGGTCGGCGGCCAGGTCGGCCTTGGTGAGCACGACGAGCGGCTCCGCCCCGGATTCGTGCGCCAGGGAGAGCAGCCGTTCGATCCGCGCGGCGTCCGGTTCCGGGTGCACCGGCTCGACCACCGCGGCGGCGTCGAGGTTGGCGGCCAGCACCTGGCCGCCGGAGTCCTTGCCCGCGGTGCGCCGCACCAGCGCGGTACGCCGCGGCAGCACCACCTCCACCGTGACCGGGCCGTCCGGCCAGGTGGACAGCAGCACCCAGTCACCCGCGCAGGGCAGCGCGGTCAGGTCGCGGGCGGCGGCGGACAGCACGCCGCCGCCGAGGCTGGCCCGCACCGGCCCCTGCGGGCACAGCACGGTGCAGACGCCCCGGTCCACCCGGGCGACCCGCCCGTGACGGTGGCCGGCGCGCCGGTCGAGGTGGGCCGCCCAACCGGCGTCCCAGCCGAGGGCGGTCAGATCGAGAGTCATGGTGTCCTCATCGGTGTCGAGGGGAGATACGGCGGAACACACGCGCTGCGACCGGCATGCACACCACCTCCCCTCCGACTCCCGGTGCCGCGTTCGCGACGACGTGGACGCCGGCGCGTGCGGCGCCGGTCCGATGTCGTCGGCCCCGACGGTAGGTGTCCCGCCGACGCGCCGAAAGCGATTTCCCCCCGGGCACGGCCCGGTCCGGCCCGCTAGGGTCGGACGGGTGAGAACGCGATGACCGCCGACCCCCTGCTGCTGACCGGCCCGCTGGCCGAGGCGAACGACCGGCTGCTGCGTACCGTGTCCGGCCTGACCGCCGCGGACGTCGCGGCGCCCTCCCTGCTGCCGGGCTGGTCCCGCGCGCACGTGCTCACCCACCTGGCCCGCAACGCCGACGGGTTCGTCAACCTGCTCACCTCGGCGCGCACCGGCGAGGAGATCCCGATGTACGCCTCGGCGCACGCCCGCGCCGACGACATCGAGGCCGGCGCCGGGCGCGGCCCGGCCGACCTGCTGGACGACCTGCGCCGCAGCGGCCAGCGCTTCGACGCGGCGGTCGCGGCGATGCCCGCCGACGCGTGGGGCGCCACGGTGCAGACCCGGCGCGGCCCGTGGCCGGCGGCGATGCTGGTCTGGGGCCGGCTGCGCGAGGTCGAGGTGCACCACGTCGACCTGGCGGCCGGTTACCGGCCCGCGGACTGGCCGGACGCGTTCGCCCAGCGGCTGCTGCACGAGGTGGTGACCGGGCTGGCCGGCAATCCGGCCGCGCCGGCCATGGTGCTGCGTTTCGACGGCGCGGCGTCCGAACTCGTCGTGGGTGACCCCGAGGGGGCGCCCACGGTCACCGGCCCCGCGCCGGAACTCGCCGCCTGGCTCACCGGCCGGGGCGCGGGCGAGCTGCTCACCGTCGAACCCGACGGTCCTCTGCCGAACCCACCGGAATGGATCTGAACATCGTCATGACCTACACCGGAGACGTCACGCCCGGCGGTCCGCCGGCCGTGCGCGAGCTCGACCGGCTCACCGTCACCAAGCTGTCGGTGGGCCCGATGGACAACAACGCCTATCTGCTGCGCTGCAACGCCACCGGCGAGCAGGTGCTGATCGACGCCGCGAACGAGGCGCCGCGCCTGCTGGAGCTGGTCGGCGACGGCGGCCTGGCCGCCGTGGTGACCACGCACCAGCACATGGACCACTGGGTCGCGCTGGAGGAGGTGGTGGCCAAGACGGGGGCGCGCGCGCTGGTGCACGCCGACGACGCCGAGGGTCTGCCCATCGAGGCCGAGCGGCTCGCCGACGGCGACACGGTGCCGGTCGGTGACTGCGCGCTGGAGGTCATCCACCTACGCGGGCACACCCCGGGCTCGATCGCGCTGCTCTACCGCGACCCGGCCGGCACCCCGCACCTCTTCACCGGGGACTCGCTCTTCCCGGGTGGCGTCGGAAACACCGATCAGGACCCGGAGCGCTTCGGCCGGCTCATCGACGACGTCGAGGCCAAGCTCTTCGACCGGCTGCCGGACGACACCTGGTTCTACCCGGGCCACGGCAAGGACAGCACCATCGGCGCCGAGCGGCCCGCGGTGCCGCAGTGGCGCGCCCGCGGCTGGTGAGCACGCCCGGTCCGGCCTCCCCCGTGACGGCCGGGCCGGGCGCGGTCAGCCGATGACCGCCCGCAGCCGCCGCCGGGTGGCGAGCAGCACCGGGCCGGCCAGCAGCAGCCCGACCGCCATGGTCAGCACCGTCGGGTTCAGCGCCGCCGGCAGCAGGCCGGTCAGCGCCCGCGCGGCCAGCCCCAGCGCCACGTAGAGCCCCGCCCACGCGGTGGCCCCGGCCGCCGCGCAGACCAGGAACCGCCGGTACGACATCCGCAGCCCGCCCGCGGCCAGCGGCAGCAACGCGTTGAACACCGGCAGGAACGGCGCCACCAGCACGATCCGTCCGCCGCCACGGTGCAGCAGCGTCTCGGCGGCGACCCAGCGGGACTCGCCGATCCAGCCGCCCACCCGGCTGTCCCGCAGCCGCCCGCCCCAGCGCCGGCCGGCGAAGAAGCTCAGCGACCAGCCGGCCAGGCAGCCCGTGACCACCGCCGCGACGGTGAGCGCCCCACCGGCCGGACGACCCGCGCCGACCGCCGCGAGGACCGCGGCGTCGCCGGGCACCAGCACCCCGATCAGGGGTACGGCGTCGGCGAGCATGACCACGCCGAGCAGCCCCATCAGCAGGGTGGTGGGCAGCTCACCGGCGGCGGCCACGAGTTCGTTCATGAGCTGCACGCTATGTCCCGGCGGCACCCCGGCACATCGGGCATGATCCCCCAGTGGTCCCCGACACCCGGCCGGGGAGACCCCTAGGGTCAGCGGGGGCGGAGCACCTGCACCCGGCGGACCGGGGAGTCGACGGAGGGTTCGGTGGTCGGCACCGGATAGCTGGCCACCAGTTCCAGCCCGTCCGGCGGCAGGTGGCCCCGGTCCGGGTCGCCGACCAGCACCTGTACGCCGTGTGCGGCGCAGCGCCGCAGGTAGGGCAGGACCCGGGCGGCCAGCCCCGCGTCGTAGAGCGCGTCCCCTGCCACCAGCAGGTCGGCGCCCGCCACCCCGTCGAGCAGGTCGGCACCGTCGGCCGTCACCCGGACCCGGTTGGCCCGCGCGTTGACGGTGACCGCGGCCACCGCGTACGGGTCGATGTCGTTGGCGACCACCTCGTCGGCGCCGGCGAGCGCGGCGGCGATGGCGACCAGCCCCGATCCGGCGCCCAGGTCGAGCACCCGCCGCCCGGCGGCCAGCTCCGGGTGGTCCAGCAGGTGCCGGGCGAGCGCCTGCCCACCGGCCCACACCGACGCCCAGTACGGCGGCGGCAGCGACCGCCCGGCGGCGGCCTCCATCCGGGCCCACCACAGGATGGCGTCCTCGGCCAGGTGCAGACGCACCTCCGGCACGAACGGCGTACCGACCAGGCGCAGGCGGTCCGGGCCCGCGCCGGGCGCCGCGATCTCCTGCTCCAGGTCGGCCAGAGCCGTCTGCCTGCTCATCGGGGCAAGCATGCCGTGCCCGGCCCGACGGCGGGGTCTTTTTCCGGTCGCGCACGTATTCACGGGCGCGCCGCGCGCTTCCGGCAGCGGATTCCGGTCCGGACGGTTACTGTCGGGGTGGTACAGGGCGATCACCGGCCGTGGAGCCGATGCTCGCCCGCATTGGAACAGGGAGAGACGCATGGCAACCGGCACGGTCAAGTGGTTCAACTCGGAAAAGGGCTTCGGCTTCATCGAGCAGGACGGCGGAGGCCCGGACGTGTTCGTCCACTACTCGGCCATCCAGAGCAGTGGCTACCGCGAGCTGAACGAGGGCCAGAAGGTCGAGTTCGAGGTGACCCAGGGCCAGAAGGGCCCGCAGGCGGACAACGTCCGTCCGATGTAACGCGTGCCGGTGGCGGGGGGCGGGGCGCGCCCCCCCGCGCAGTGCATCCTCAGGACGGCGCGGCCGGCAGGTCGCGCCGTTTCCGTAGTGGCCCGGCCAGCAGGATCAGCGGGGTCAGCGCCAGCCAGGCGGTCATCGCCCGGATCGCGCCGCCCGGCCCCCAGACCGCGCCCAGCGCGCCGGCGAGCAGGGCGGCCAGCGGAATGGTGCCGTAGTTGAGCAGGTGCATGCTCACCGTCACCCGGCCGAGCAGCCGGTGCGGCGTGTACGTCTGCCGGAAGCTGCCCTTCACCACGTTGCCGACGGCGACGCCGAGGCTCACCAGCACCCCGCCGAGCACCAGCCAGCCGGTGCGCGCGCCGGGTCCGGCGAGTGGGATGAGCAGCGCGGGCGGGCCGGTCAGGGCGCCGGCGACCAGCAGCGTACGGGCGCTGCCGAGCCGGCGGGCCAGGCGTGCGGCGAGCGCGGCGCCGATCACGCCACCGAGGCTGGCGAGTCCGATCAGGAGGCCGACGAGGCCCGCCGGAAGGTCGGCCGAGCGGACCAGGAACACCACGAGCACCGCCTGGTAGCCGGTGAGGCCGATGTTGCTCGCCGCCCCGAAGACCGTCAGGACCCGCAGGTACGGGTCGCGGACGACGAACCGCAGCCCGGCGGCGACCTCGCGGCGCAGCGACGTCGACCCGGCCGGACGGTGCGGGCGGGGTTCGTCCGCGCGGATGCGGCGCAGGCACAGCGCGGACAGCAGGAAGCTGAACGCGTCCAGCGCCACCGCGGTCACCGCGCCGACAAGCTGGGCGACCAGACCGGCCAGTCCCGGCCCGACCAGGTAGCTCGCCGTCTGGGTGGCGTGCAGCCGCGCGTTGGCCTCGGGCACCTGCTCGGGACGCAGCAGCGTGGGCAGGTAGACCTGGTCGGCGGTCTCGAAGAAGACCCGGGCCAGGCCGGCGCCGAGCGCCACGATCAGCAGGTGCCCGACGGTGAGCAGCCCGGCCAGGGCGGCCACCGGCACGCTCGCGAACAGCGCCGCGGCGGCGAGGTCGGCGGCGATCATCACGGGCCGGCGACGGACCCGGTCGACCCACGCCCCGACCGGCAGGCCGGCGAGCAGCCACGGCATCCAGGCCGCGGCGGTGAGCACCGCCACCTGGAACGTGGTCGCGTCGAGCACCGCGACGGCGACCAGCGGCAGCGCCACAGCGGTCATGTTGCTGCCCACCGCGCTGACCGTGTGACCGGTCCAGAGCAGCCGGAAGTCGCGGTCCCGGAACAGCGGGCCGGGCGGCGCCTCGACCGGCCCGGACGTGCGCGCGGGAGCGGTCACGGCCGGCCCGGCACGCCGTGGGCGAACACGAAGACCGGCTCGCGGGGCTGCCCGTCCTCGGGCACCGGCCGGTCGGCCCACCTGGCGAACAGCGCGATCACCTCGCGGCTGAGTTCGGCCAGCTCGTCCGGGGTCAGGTGCAGCCACTTGTCGGTGCTGAACGGCCCCTCCCCCCACGCGGCGTGCGCCTCGTCGGGGGCGGCCTGCCAGGCGCGGACCAGCTCGGCGTGCCGCTCCAGGTTGAGCGAGCTGGCCGCGTCGGCCACCACCCGGGCCGCCGGGTCGTCGTCGAAGTCGCTGTTGGACCAGCGCACCCCGCGGTCGCGCAGCCGCCACCAGCGTTCCCGGCGGTCGCGGGCCAGCTCGGGCGCCTCGGCCAGCAGATCGGCGGCGGCGAGCACCTTGAGGTGGTGGCTCACGTTCGCGGGCGCCTGGCCGGTGTGCTCGGCAAGCATGCCGACGGTGCACGGGCCGTACACCTTGAGGACGTCCATGAGCCGGCGGCGCAGGGGGTGGGCGAGCGCGGCGAGCACCCGCGAGTCGGTGACCTGCCGGACGGAGGGCTGTTCCATGCGGCGAGCATGACATTAGCAAGAGTTGTTGCGCAATACCTCTTGCGGATTAGGAGAGGCCGGGGCGCCGCGACGCGACGGTCGCGGCGCCGGACGGTCAGGCGGTCAGCCGCCGGGACAGTTCGTCGGCGACGTCCCGGGCGATCTGCGGCGGGATGGCCTCGGCGATCTTCTCCGGCGGCAGGCCGGCCAGCACCCCGGAGACGATCTGCTCCTCGTCGGTGAAGTCCTTGCCGGACAGCTCGTTCACCTGCGCCACCAGCGCCGGCCAGGCGCGCAGCATCGCCAGCATCTGCTGCAACGGCGAGTTCGCCATCGGCGGGTTCACGAGCCCCGTGGTGTTGACCGGCGAGATGAGCCAGTTGCGCAGGTTCTGCAGGTCGGCCAGGACGTCGCCGACGGTACGGTTCTTGGCGCCGGTGTCGCGGATGAGCTTGTCGGTCTGTTCCATGTCGTCCTCCGGTTTCGCGATGGCGATCATCCCGATCGCGGTCAGGTAGCGGCGGAACAGCGGGGTCTGGTCCCGGCCCGCCTTCGTGGAGTCGCGGAAGAAGCTGAAGTGGGTGTGGAACAGGTGGCTGCTGTCGCCGCCGGTGCGCCGTCCCAGCCGGTCCCAGCGGCGTACGGTCCGCCCGTCCGGGGAGTAGATGATCTCCCGGATGTCCCGGGTGTCCGCCGCGTTCGCCACGCACTGCGCCACCATCCAGGTGGAGAACGTCCGCAGGTTGTGCGTGCCGCCGCCGGAGCGGACGGAGAACGTGCCGACGTCCAGCGCCGACGCGTACAGCGTGAGCCCGGACCGGTCCCGGTTGGACTCCACCACCGAGTAGTCGTTCGTGACGACCCGGTCGGAGCCGCAGTGGTAACCGCCGCGGTGGTTGACGTCGCCGACGATGCCGACCTCCGCCGGCTCCAGGTCGTCGGCGCGTACGGCCTTCTTGTCGACGTTGAGGTACGTGAGTAACAGGTTCCGGACGGCCAGCAGGTTCGCCGGGGCCGACGTCATGACAGATCCCCTTCCGATCGATGACCGGCGAGGGCACGACAATCACACCGCGTGATGACATGCGATCCGCGGACGCGCCCCGCCGGATAACTGCACGGCACCGGGCACTTGCTCCGAGCTTAACCACGGTTCGGCAGAAGTGCCCAGCTCAGGGGCGGTTTTTTGAACTATCAGCCCGCTGTGGACGGTGCCGGCACGAGCGGCAGCACCAGTGCCGAGGGATGCTCGCGATCGTGGAGGATCTCCCGCCATCCAGCACGGAGGGTCACAGCGGTGCCGAGCGGCTCACCGGTGCCGGGATTGCGCGCGTAGCGCGGATGGGCGCCGCCGGAGACCTGCACCCGCAGCCGGTGCCCGGGCGCGAAGCGGTACGACGTGGGCCAGAGCGTCACCGGCACGGCGACCACTCCGGACGGATCTCGCGGGAACCGGCCGGGCTCGACGCGGACCAGGCCGTCGCAGACGTTCCACGAGCGCCCGCGCCGGTCCACGTCGCACAGACGCACGAACACGTCCAGGTACGACAGTTCGCTGCGCAGGTGGACCTCGGCGCGTACCGGCCCGGCCACCTCGACCGGCTCACGCAGCGGCTCGCTGGTGTACGTCAGCACGTCCGGGCGCGCCTCGACCGGCCGGTTGTCCACCGCACCGGCCCGCTGGGCCACCAGCAGCGGGCCGCCGAGCGACGGGGTGGGGTCGGCCGGGTCGTACCAGATCCGGTCCGGCGCGCCGTGCTCCTGCGGCTCCGGGGCCAGCCCGCCGGCGGATCGCAGGTGCCATCGGGCGGGGGTGGCCGGTGGCGGCCAGTCCGGCAGGTCGCGCCAGCCGCCGCCGTCGCCGCCGACGTGCACCCGTACCGGCGCGCGGTCCGGCCCGGGCCGCCCGGCCAGGTGGGTGTCGAGCCAGTCCAGGCCCTCCCGCAGCGACGCCAGGAGCAGCCCCGGGCTGCCGTGCGTCCACGGCCCGACTACCAGGCGGGTCCGCGTCCCGGCGGCCCGCAGGCGGGCGTAGTCGTCGAGCTGGGCCGGCAGGAAGATGTCCTGCCAGCCGCTGACCATCGCCACCGGGGCCCGGACCTCGGTGATCCGGTCGCCGAAGACCCGGGTACGCCAGTAGTCGGCGCCGGGCGTGTGGTGGCGCAGCCACTCCTGGAAGAACGGCACCGTCACGCCGGTGGCGACCCGGTCGGCCTCGGCCAGCGGCAGGTGCGCCAGGGCCCGGGCGAGGCGGGGCTGGCCGCGCTTGAGTTCCCACTGGCGGGCCAGCCAGGGCACGGTCTGCGCCTGGAGCAGCTCGGCCCAGGTGAGCACCGTGTCCAGGGCGAACGACTCCCCCGCGTACGTCGAGTCGCGGGTGCCCGACGCGGTCACCACGGCGACCATCGCGCGCAGCTCGTCGCCCGCCTCGACGGCGAGCGCCCACTGCACGAAGCCCTGGTAGCTGGCGCCGAACATGCCGAACGCGCCGGTCCACCACCGCTGGCGGCGCAGCCAGTCGAGCGTGTCGAGACCGTCGTCTCGCTCGTGCACCAGCGGCGCGAACTCGCCGCCCGAGCCGAACGTGCCGCGGCACGACTGGATCACCACGTGGAAGCCCCGCTCGGCGATCAGGCGGCCGAGCAACCGGACCGGTCCGCCGCGCCCGTACGGGGTGCGGATCAGCACGCACGGCGCGGCGGGCAGGCCGGGCGCGTAGTGGTCGGTGCGCAGCGTCACTCCGTCGCGTACCCGGACCGGGATGTCCCGGGTGACGGTGACCCGCCCGGTGCGGGCGGCGGGCAGTCGCAGCGCCGCGGTGGCCGCCCGGGTGACCAGCCGCACGATCAGGCGTCTCCGGACGCGGCGCCACGGCGGGGCGCGGCGCGGATCTCGTCCCGGTGGGTGCGCATGGAGTGCACCATCTCGGCCATGAACCGGTGCACCACGGCCAGCTCGTCGTCGCTGAAGCGGTCCATCACGTCGTCGGTACGGCGGCCCAGCGGCCCGAAGAAGCTCTGCGCCAGCGTGGCGCCCCGGTCGGCGTAGTGCAGGAGGATCTTGCGGCGGTCGGCGGTGTCCCGGTCGCGCCGGATATGGCCGCCGCGCTCCAGGCGGTCGACGAGCGCGGTCACCGAGCCGGAGGAGATGTTGAGCGCCTCGCCGAGCCGGCCGGGGGTGATCGGGTCGCCCACCAGCTCGGCCTCCATCACCGCGATCAGGGCGTACAGGTCGGTGGCGTTGAGCCCGTGCAGCCCGGCGAACGCGTGCCCGATGTGCTGCGCGTCGACCGAGTAGCGGCGCAGGTCGTTTGTGATGTCGGCGACCATGCGACCGCGTGGGTCGTCGCGCCGCCGGTACATCCTGTGCGCCGCCACCGCTTGCCGCCACCCCCTGTCGAACAGCTCCGGTTGCAGCATAGAACCACCCCGGATAATCTCGCTTATCAAGATACTCGTTAAAAGAGAATTCCCCGCGATCAATACTGTGAGGGCATCAGATGTCTCTGTTCACCCGCGTCGTCCGGGGCCGGCTGGCCGCCTGGCTCACGCTGGCCGCCGCACTCGTCGTCGGCGTGGTCGCCTTCGGGCTACCGAAGCCGGACAATCCGGCGCCCGTCTCCGACACCGGCCTGTCCGTGGAGTGGCAGTCGACGCAGGTTGAGCGGCTCCAGGAACAGTTGCCCTCCAAGGACGCCCAGACCGCCCTGGTGGTGGTCAGCCGCGCCGACCAGGCCCCGCTGAGCGGGGCCGACCGCAGCGTGCTCGACGGCCTGGGCGGCGAGTTGAACTCGCTCGCCGCCGGCGGGCGGGTCTCCCCCGCCCAAGTCTCCCCGGACGGCACTGTGGCGCTGGTCGCGGTGCCGCTGTCCACCGAGGGCGGCCCGTCGGCGGTGGTCGACGAGGTGGAGAAGCTCCGCGAGGCGGTCGGTGACCTGCCCGGCGAGCTGACCGTCGAGGTCACCGGCGGCCCGGCGTTCACCGCCGACCTGGGCAAGGTGTTCCAGGGTGCGGACACCACGCTGCTGCTGGTCACCGCCGCCGTGGTGGCGGTGCTGCTGCTCGTCACCTACCGCAGCCCGTTCCTGTGGCTCGTACCGCTGCTGGTGGTGGGCGCCACCGAGCAGATCACGCTGCGCGTGGTGGAGTCCCTCGTCCCCGCCTTCGGCATCTACCTGCCCAGCGGTCAGGTCACCGGCATCGCCAGCGTGCTGGTGTTCGGCGCCGCCACCAACTACGCGCTGCTGCTCATCGCCCGCTACCGGGAGGAGCTGCGCCGCGAGGAGGACAGGTTCGCCGCCATGCGCTCGGCGCTGCGCCGTACCGCCGAGCCGATCCTGGCCAGCGGCAGCACCGTCGTCCTCGGCGTGCTCACGCTGCTGCTGTCCGAGCAGGAGACCAACCGGGCGCTCGCCATCGCCTGCGCCACCGGTGTGATCCTCGCCATGCTCTGCGCCCTGTTCGTGCTCCCCGCCGCCCTGCTGCTGTTCGGCCGGGGCCTGTTCTGGCCGTTCATCCCCCGCGTCGGCAGCGCCGCCCGCGAGGGCCGGATCTGGGGCCGCCTCGGCGAGCTGGTGGTCCGCCGGCCGCTGCCGGTCGCCGCGCTCGCCGTCCTGCTGCTCGCCGGCCTCGCCCTCGGCGGCCTCGGCATCCGCACCGGGCTGTCCGAGACCGAGCAGTTCAGCGAGAAGCCCGAGGCGGTCGCCGGAGCCGAGACGCTCGCCCGGGCGTTCCCGGCCGGCAGCACCCAGCCGGTCGCGGTGCTCACCACCCCGCAGGCCGCCCAGGCGGTCCTCGCCGCGGCCGGCGGCGTCGACGGGGTCGCCTCGGCCCGCCCCGGCGCCGCCGGGGACCGGGTCGCCCAGATCGACGTGGTGCTCACCGCCGAGCCGGGCAGCGCCGCCTCCGACCGGGCCGTGGTGGCGCTGCGCGACGCCGTGGCCGCCGTACCGGACTCCGCCCCGCCCGCCGTGGACGGCGCGGACGCCCCCGACGGCGCCCTGGTCGGTGGTTCGGTCGCCGCGACTTACGACTCGAACGAGGCGAACACCAAGGATCTCAAGCTGATCCTGCCGCTGATCCTGCTGCTGGTCGGCGCGGTGCTGGTGCTGCTGCTGCGCGGGATCCTGGCGCCGCTGCTGCTGGTGCTGACAGTCATCGCCTCGTTCTTCGCCAGCCTCGGCGCGGCCTGGCTGCTCTTCGACCACGTGCTGGACTTCCCGGCGCTGGACAGCGGAGTGCTGCTGCTCGCGTTCGTGTTCCTGGTGGCGCTCGGCGTCGACTACAACATCTTCCTGGTCACCCGGGCCCGGGAGGACGCGCGCCGCACCGGCACCCGCGACGGCATGCTGTCGGCGCTGCGGGTCACCGGCGGCGTGATCACCAGCGCGGGCGTGCTGCTCGCGGCGGTGTTCGCGGTGCTCGGCGTGCTGCCGCTGATCACCCTCACCCAGATCGGCATCATCGTCTGCGTCGGTGTGCTGCTGGACACGCTGCTGGTCCGGACGGTGCTGGTACCGGCGCTGGCGTTCCTGCTCGGCGACCGCTTCTGGTGGCCCGGCCGGATCACCCGGTCCGCCGACGCGCCCGCCACGACGCCGGCCGAGCCGGTCGCCGCGCGGAACTGACCGGACGGGCGGGGGCCGGCGCGTACGCCGGCCCCCGCCCGTTCGTCCGGTCGATCAGAAACTCAGGCACTCGCACTCGGTCATCAGCGCCCGCACGTTGCGCACGTACTGCGGGTTCGGGATGGTCAGCGGCTGATCCTCCCGCGCCACCGCGCCGTGCCCGTAGTTGTAGGCCGCGATCACGGCGTTGAGCAGGCAGGAGTTCAGCTCACTCGTGCACAGTGAGGCGTCGAGCCGGTAGTCGGACTCGAAGTACATGTCGCCGATGTACTTGGTCAGCCAGGCCAGGTAGGTGCCGCCCAGGTAGGCGTTGTCCCGGTAGGCGTCGATGTCGTACGACTGGCCGAAGCGCTGGTTCATCCACTCCGCCGTGGCCGGCATGACCTGCATCAGCCCGACCCCGCCGTCACAGGCGACGATGTTGGACTGCCACCCGCTCTCCTGCCAGGCGGTGGCCTTCATCAACGCCGACGGGATGCGGATGTCCGGCGCCGAGGTAGGCCAGTAGGTCCGCGCCGCCGCGTCGGCGAGCGCCGCCTTCACCTGGCTCTGACTGGCCTTGGTGCCCCGGTAGCTTGGCTTGCAGCCGTCGTCCACCGGCTTCGGCGGCGCCGGTGGCACCTGGGTCTCGGTCGGCGGCTTCGGCCGGGCCAGCGGCGCCGTGGTCGTGCGGGACGGCTTGGCCCGCGGCTTCGGTTTCGCCGACGCGCTCGGGCTGGGCCGGCCGCCCATCGCCGCGACCGCCGGTGGCTCGTCGCTCGGCGCGTCGGCCGGCGCCTCCTGCGGTTGCTCCGCCGGTGCCGCCGTGGGCAGGTCCGCAGCGACCTCCCGGACCGGCCGTTCCTCCTCGCCGCACGCCGTCAGCGTGGCCGCCGCGACCAGTGCCACCACCGTCACGGCCCACCGGCCGAGTCCTCGCCGCATCGGACCTCCCCGTAGTCCCCCGTCGGCGCACCCTAGCAAGGATCGACAGGTCCGGGGGGTACCCGGAACGCGGACCGGCGGCCCCGGGGCCGGGGCGGCGACTCCCCCGCCACCGCGTCGGCCGGCCCCTCGTCCGGCTCCGCGCCGGCGGACCGTTCCTCCCGGTCCGCGCCGCCCGGTCGCTCGTCCCGGTCGGTCAAGCGGTCCCGGGTCGCCCACGCCACCACGAACACGGTGGTCCAGGCGACGCCCAGCAGGACCGCCGTGACGGTGCCGCTCGCCGTACTGAAGCCCAGGTAGAGCCGTGCGCCGGTGACAGTGACCACGCCCGCCGACGCGACCGTCCAGACCGCCGCGCCCACCGGCCAGCGGGCGCCGTGCGACAGCAGCCAGGCGAGCGTGCCGAAGCTCGCGGTCACCACCGCGTTCTGCGTCGGGAACAGGTCACCGGGGCGGTCCGGGCCGCCCGGGCCGGTCAGGTCCGCGACGACGACGAGCAACACCAGCGGCACGGCGGCGCCGACGGTGCCCACCACCCCGAGCGGGTCCGCCCGCCACGCCCGGCCGCGCCGGGCCACCACGGCGGCCACCACCGCCACCGCGGCGATCAGCACCCAGCCGCGCAGCACCGACACCGCCAGCAACGCCGTGTCGACCACCCCGGGGGTACGCCGGGCGGCGAACCAGTCGGCGACCAGGCCGTCGAGGACGTACAGTCCGCTCTGCGCGACCACCGCCTCCAGCAGGACCGCCACGGCCAGCCCGGCGACGAACAGCAGCGCCAGCCCCAGCGCCAGGTTGATCAGCAGCGTCCAGGCCGGGCCGACCCGCATGGCGACCAGGAAGAACAGCACCCCGTACCGGGCCCGCAGCCAGCGCAGCGGCGGCAACGCGGCGGCCCGTGCGGCCAGCGCGCGTACCGGGTCCGGGTTGCGGCCCAGCCAGCGGCCGGCGAGCACGACGGCGAGCAGGCACAGCAGCAGGGCCAGCACCGCGCCGGTGGCCCGGCCGAGCAGCTTCGACACCCGCTCGTACGACTCACCGGCCAGGTAGCCGGCCAGCACCGAGGCGCCCACCCAGCTCGCCACCCCGGCCAGGTTCCACGGCGCGAACCGCCGGTACGGCATCCCGGCCGACCCGGCCAGCCGGGGCGCCAGCGTGCGGGCGAACGCGATCCAGCGGGCCGCGAGCACACCCCGGCCGCCGAGGCGCTCCAGCAGCGAGTCGGCCCGCCGCCACCGGTGCGCGCCGATCCGGGCACCCACCCCCGAGGCACGCAGACGGGGGCCGTAGCGGCGGCCGGCCCGCCACGCGAGTGTGTCTCCGATCACGGCGGCGGCGGTCATCGCCACCAGCACGGGCGCGAGGCGCAGCGTCCCCGCGTACGCTAGGAAGCCGACCAGAAGCAGGGTCGCCTCGCCGGGCATCAGCAGCCCGACGATCACCGCGGTCTCCGCCGCGACGATCGCCGCGGCGGCCACGTAGATCAGCAGGGGCGGCAGCTCCTGCAGCCAGCTCAGCAGGTCAGGCATCGGACACCCCGCACGGGTGTCAGCATGCCAGTCGCTGGAACGGTCGGCACAGCACTTTCGACGCAGATCCGGGTTGTCTCGGGGTGACCCCGAGGCGTGCCCCGGCAACCGCAGACAGGAGTATGGAGGGTATGCAGCTACGCACCGACCTCCGCAACGTCGCCATCATCGCCCACGTCGACCACGGCAAGACGACCCTGGTCGACGCCATGTTGCGGCAGGCCGGCGCCTACGGCGCCCGTGGTGAGAACACCGAGCGGGTCATGGACTCGATGGACCTCGAGCGCGAGAAGGGCATCACCATCCTCGCCAAGAACACCGGCGTGCGGTACCTGCCGGCGGACGGCTCGGAGCCCGTCACCATCAACATCATCGACACCCCCGGTCACGCCGACTTCGGCGGCGAGGTCGAGCGCGGCCTGACCATGGTCGACGGTGTGGTGCTGCTCGTCGACGCCAGCGAGGGCCCCCTGCCGCAGACCCGGTTCGTGCTCCGCAAGGCGCTGCGCGCCCGGCTGCCGATCATCCTGGTGATCAACAAGGTGGACCGTCCGGACGCCCGGATCAAGGAGGTCGTGGACGACACGTACGAGCTGTTCCTCGACCTGGACGCCGACGAGGAGCAGATCGACTTCCCGATCGTCTACGCCTGCGCCCGCGACGGCATCGCCTCGCTGACCCAGCCCGCCGACGGCGCCGTCCCGGACGACAGCAGCAACCTGGAGCCGCTGTTCCGCACCCTGCTGGACACCATCCCCGCGCCCGCGTACGACGAGGGCGCGCCGCTGCAGGCGCACGTCACCAACCTCGACGCCTCGCCGTTCCTGGGCCGGCTCGCGCTGTGCCGGGTCCGCCAGGGCACCATCAGCAAGGGCCAGACCGTGGCCTGGTGCCGCACCGACGGCAGCACCCAGCGGGTACGCATCTCCGAGCTGCTGATGACCGAGGGCCTGGAGCGCAAGCCGGCCGAGTCCGCCGGGCCGGGCGACATCATCGCCGTCGCCGGCATCCCGGAGATCATGATCGGTGAGACGCTCGCCGACGCCGAGAACCCGGTCCCGCTGCCGCTGATCACCGTGGACGAGCCGGCCATCTCGATGACCATCGGCACCAACACCTCGCCGCTCGTCGGCCGGGTCAAGGGCGCCAAGGTCACCGCCCGGATGGTCAAGGACCGGCTCGACAAGGAGCTGATCGGCAACGTCTCGCTGCGGGTGCTGCCCACCGAGCGGCCGGACGCCTGGGAGGTGCAGGGCCGCGGTGAGCTGGCCCTGGCGATCCTGGTCGAGCAGATGCGCCGCGAGTCCTTCGAGCTGACCGTCGGCAAGCCGCAGGTCGTCACCAAGGAGATCGACGGCAAGACCTGCGAGCCGGTCGAGCGGCTGACCATCGACGCCCCGGAGGAGTACCTGGGCGCGATCACCCAGCTCCTGGCCACCCGCAAGGGCCGGATGGAGCAGCTGGTCAACCACGGCACCGGCTGGATCCGGATGGAGTGGCTGGTCCCGGCGCGCGGCCTGATCGGCTTCCGGACCGAGTTCCTCACCGAGACCCGCGGCACCGGCATCCTGCACCACGTCTTCGAGTCGTACGAGCCGTGGTTCGGCGAGCTGCGCACCCGCAACAACGGGTCGCTCGTCGCCGACCGCGCCGGTTCGGTCACCGCGTTCGCGATGACCAACCTCCAGGAGCGCGGCCAGCTCTTCGTCGAGCCCACCACCGAGGTGTACGAGGGCATGATCGTCGGTGAGAACTCCCGCTCCGACGACATGGACGTCAACATCACCAAGGAGAAGAAGCTCACCAACATGCGCTCGTCGACCGCCGACGAGACCGAGAAGCTGATCCCGCCGCGCAAGCTGTCCCTGGAGCAGGCCCTGGAGTTCTGCCGCGAGGACGAGTGCGTCGAGGTCACCCCGGCCGCGGTGCGCATCCGCAAGGTGGTGCTCGACCAGCAGCAGCGTGGCCGGGCCGCCGCCCGCCGCAAGCACGCCGGCTGACCCACCAGCTCACCAGCCCCACCCGGAGCCCGGCCCGCCCCTCGGCGGACCGGGCTCCCCCCTTCCCCTCCCCACCGCTGCCGCCCATCGCTGGACGATCATGAGGTTGGCGGCAGTCCTGGAGATCAAATCCGCCGCCAACTTCATGATCGACGGGTCGGGTGCGAGAGGGCGCGACGGGCGGCCACGGGGTGCAGGGCGGCGGGCGGCGGGCGGCAACGAGGGCGGGGCCGGCAGGGTGGGGTCAGTGGGGCTTGGTGGCCTCCAGGGCCAGGACGTCGGGGATCGGGCCGGAGCCGGACTCGACCACCCGGGTCAGCCGCAGGCCGGCGCCCGCCACGGCGTCCAGCAGGCCGGCCAGCGGCAGGTGCCACGCGCCGACCCGCGCCCGCACCCCGGTCGCGTTCCACGAGCGGACCGTGCGGTCCCGCGAGGCGTACCCGCCGTCGATCACGATCCGCTCCGGCTCGGACCGGTCGGCGAACGCACCCACGAAACACGGGTGCACGCCGACGTGCACCAGGCGGCCGCCGGGTGCCAGCACCCGCGCCGCCTCGGCGACGGCCGCCGGATAGTCCGGCATGTCGGTGTGCGCGAGCACGCAGACCACCGCCGGTACGGCGCCGGCGGACAGCGGCAACGCCGTCGCGTCGGCACGGGCCACCGGCAGCCGGGCACGGGCGTGGCGTAGCTGCCCGCCGGACAGGTCCACCCCCACCGGTGTCCATCCGAGACGCTTCAGCTCGGCGGCGTGCGCCCCGGTACCGCAGCACAGGTCCACGCAGCGGCCGGGGCCGTCCCCCAGCAGGTCGGCCAGCACCGACCGGACCCGGTCCATGTAGACCGACGAGGTCTCGCTGGCGTACTCCTCGTACCAGTCGGCGATGTCGTCGTACAACGGGGTCGTCATCTCCGCACGCTAGCCCGCACCCGCGCCCGCCGCTGCCCCGCGTACGCCACGAAGATCCGCTACGGTGCGCTCATGACCTGGGAGGAACTCGACGCACACCTGGACCGGGTGCCCGGCACCGTCTCCGCGTACGTGGGCCGCCCCGGCGCGCGGCCGACGTGGACGCGGCGGGCCGACGCCACCCACTACGCGGCGAGCACCATGAAGCTGGCCGTGCTGGTGGCGCTGTTCCGCGCCGCCGAGGCGGGCCGGCTCGACCTGGACGCGCCGGTGCCGGTGCGCAACTCGTTCGACTCCGCGCTGCCGGGCGCGCCCCGGTTCGCAAACGACCGCGACTACGACAACGACGACGCGGTCTGGGATCGCGTCGGCGGCGAGGCGCCGCTGCGCTGGCTCGCCGAACGGATGATCGTCCGGTCCAGCAACCTCGCCACGAACATCTGCATCGGCGAGGTGGGGCTGCCCGCCGTGGCGCAGGCGTGGGCGCTCGCCGGTGCCCGGCACAGCGTCACCGGCCGCGGCATCGAGGACTTCGCCGCCCGCGACTCCGGCATCGACAACCTGGTCACCGCCGCCGACCTGGCGGGCCTGCTCGGTGAGCTGGCGCTCGGCGCGACCCGGCCCGGCCCGCTCGCCTCACCGGCCGGCTGCGCCGCCATGCTCGACGTGCTCGTCGCCCAGGAACACCGCGAGGACCTGGCCGCCGGGCTGCCCGACGGCACCCGGATCGCGCACAAGGGCGGCTGGGTACGCGGCGTTCGCCACGGCGCGGGCGTGGTGTTCCCGGACGACGCGCCGCCGTACACGATCGTCGTCTGCACCACCACCGAGCTGGCCGACGGCGGCGCGGACGGTGACGAGGTCTCCGACGACGCCTGCCAGCTGATCGCGCACGTCTCCGAGCGGGTCTGGGCCGCGCGGCACGACCTGGCCGGCTGACCCGGCTACTCCAGCAGCCGCTCGCGCAGCGCGGCGCGGTGCGCGTCGGTCACCCCCAGACCGTCGCGCAGGTACGCGTCGAACGAGCCGTGCGCGCGGCGCACCTCGTCGTAGGCGGCGTCGAGGTATTCCGGGCGCACCTCCAGCAGCGGCCGGGCCACCGCCGGGTCCAGGTCCGGCCGGCGCTGGATCATCGCGGACAGCAGCACCTCGCGCAGGCTCTCGGTCAGCTCGTTGTGCACCAGGTAGTCGGCGCGGATCGCCTCCTCCTCCACGCCCAGCGCGGTCAGCAGCACCACCGACAGCCAGCCGGTGCGGTCCTTCCCGGCCGAGCAGTGGAACAGCAGCGGCAGGTTCGCGCCCTCGGCGGCCAGCCGCACCGCCGCGCCGAAACCGGTCCGCGCCGACTCCCCGGTGACGAACCAGCGGTAGATCGCCGTCATCGCCCCCGGCATGCCCTCGCGGGCCAGCGCCGCGTACGCGTCCAGGTCGTGGCCCTGCAGCACCGCCGAGACGTAGGTGAACACCGGGTGCGCCGCGTCGTAGACCGGCAGGTGCACGGTGCGGGGCTCGCCCACCAGCCGGTCCGGCGGGGCCACCGCCTGCTCGTGGACGTCGCGCAGGTCCACCACGCACGCCGGGCCGAGTTTGCTCAGCACCGGCAGGTCCTCGTCGGTGAGCCGGCCCAGCGCGGGTGTGCGGATGAGCCGCCCCGCCCGTACCCGCCGCCCGTCGCTCGTCGGCAGTCCACCCAGGTCACGCGCGTTCGGCGCGCCCACCAGCTCCCATTCCCGCCCGGCCATCGGCCCTCCCCTGCTCGCCGCCAGTTGGCTATAGGGTGCCCCACATGACGATCGCCGCGGTACGCACCCACCGTCTGTCGGCCCCCTTACACACCCCGTTCGTCACCGCGCTGCGCCGTACCACCACCGTGGACACGCTGGTCGTGGAGGTGGTCGACGGCGACGGCCGGTCCGGTTTCGGGGAGGCGCCGCAGGTCTGGCAGGTCACCGGCGCGTCGGTGGCCGGCGCCGAGGCGTGCGTACGCGAACTGCTCGCGCCACTGCTGATCGGCCGCGACGCCGACGACCTCCAAGCGGCAGGCGCGCTGGTGCGCCGCGCCGTGGTGGGCAACGAGTCGGCGAAGGCGGCGCTCGACGTGGCGCTGCACGACCTGGCCGCGCGGCGGCTCGGCGTACCCCTGGTGCGCCTGCTCGGTGGCACGGCGCTGCGCGTGCCGACCGACGTCACACTGGCCGCCGGCGACGCGGTCGACCTGGCCGCGACGGCGGCGCGGCGCGGCGCCGAGGGGTTCAGCGTGCTCAAGCTCAAGGTCGGCACCGACGCCCGCGGCGACCTGGACCGGGTCCGCGCGGTGCGGGCCGCGGTCGGCCCGGACGTGCGGATCCGGCTGGACGCCAACCAGGGCTGGACGCCCCGGGAGGCGGTGCGGGTGATCCGCGCGATCGAGGACTCGGGGCTCGACGTGGAACTGGTCGAGCAGCCGGTGCACCGCCGCGACCTGGACGGGCTGGCCTGGGTCAGCGACCGGGTGGACCTGCCGATCCTGGCCGACGAGTCCGTCTTCGACGTGCGCGACCTGGTCGAGGTGATCCGGCGGCGCGCCGCCGACATGGTCAACGTGAAGCTGGCCAAGTGCGGCGGCCTGCAACCGGCCCGCACGCTGCTCGACCTGGCCGCCGCGCACGGCATGGGCACCATCGTCGGTTCGATGATGGAGGGACCGGTGGGGGTCGGCGCCGCGGCCAGCCTGGTCGCCGCGTCCGGCACCACCGCCGTGTCGGACCTCGACGCCGCCTGGTGGCTGGCCTGGTCGCCGGTCACCGGGGGCATCCGGTACGAGGGCGCGAGCGTGCTGCTGCCGGACGCTCCGGGCCTGGGGGTCACCGGCCTGCGTGAAGCTAAAATTCAGACAAGTGGTTGAGCAACGTCAGAATTTTTCATATGGTCGCCCGGACGACCACCGGAGAGAGGGGTACGCGTGGCACCTCAGCCCGGCCGCCGGGCCGTCGTACGGGTACCGGTGGCGACCCTGTGGACCGCTCCCGAGGCGGTACGCCCGATCGACTGCCCCGCCCTCGCCGGCTCGCCCGACGTCGCCGCCTGGATCGCCGGCATGGACCGCGACCAGCTCGTCGGTGACTGCGTCCTGACCCAGCTGCTGCTCGGCGAGCCGGTGCGCGTCACCGAGTCCCGGCCGGACGGCTGGGTGCGGGTGGTGGCGCTGGGCCAGCCAGCGGCGAAGCTCGGCGCCGACGGCTACCCGGGCTGGCTGCGGGCCGCCCACCTGGCCGACGCCGACCCGGCCGACACCGTCCCGTCCGACAGCGTCCCCGCCGGCCCCGCTCCGGCCGGCCTCGCCGCGTCCGGCGCGGCGCGATCGGACCCCGCCTCGGCCGGACCGGCAGCGGTCGGCACCGGTCCGGCCGGTCCCGGTCCCGCTCCGGCCGGTTCCGGCCCGGCGGCCGACGGTCCGCTGACGGTCGACGTGGCCCGCACCGCGTTGCGTGCCGCACCCGGCGGCGACGCGGCGCTCACCGGCGTGGTCCTCGGCACCCGGCTCACCCCGGCCGGGCCGGCGGTGGACGGCAGGCGCCCGGTCCGCGTACCCGGGCGGGCCGACCCGCTCTGGGCCCCGGAGGACGACCTGGTGCCGCTGCCCGCCGAGCGCCCCGAAGCCGAGGAGGTGCTCGCGGTCGCCGAACGGCTGCGCGACCTGGTCTACGTCTGGGGCGGCATGTCCACCGACGGCATCGACTGCTCCGGGCTGGTGCACCTGGCCTGGCGGCGGTACGGGATCACGCTCCCCCGCGACGCCGACGACCAGGCGGCGGCGACCTCGCGGGTGCCGCTGGACGCCGAACGCCCCGGCGACCTCTACTTCTTCGCCCGGCCCGGCCGGCGCATCCACCACGTCGGGATCGTGTCGGCCGAGCCGCGCGGCGGCCGGCGCCGGATGCTGCACGCCTGCTACCTGACCCGCCGGGTGGTCGAGGAGGAGCTACCGGCCGACCGGACCGCCACCCTCGTCGGCGCCCACCGCGTCTGACCGCCGACACGCCGCGGGGCGCCCCCGGCACGGGAGCGCCCCGGACGGGACGGGTGGGTCAGCGGCGGGCCTGGGCCAGTTCCCGGCGCCGGTCCCGCGACGACTTCGCCAGGCTGGCGGCGGTGGCCACACCCAGGGTGCCGAGGATGACCGTCAGCGACAGCCAGATCGGGATGTGCGGGGCCCACGCCACGTGCTCGCCGCCGTTGATGAACGGCAGGTTGTTCTCGGCCAGCGCCTCCAGCACCAGCTTCACGCCGATGAAGCCGAGCACCACGGCGAGGCCGTAGCTGAGGTAGATGAGCCGGTCCAGCAGGCCGCCGAGCAGGAAGTAGAGCTGCCGCAGTCCCATCAGCGCGAACACGTTCGCGGTGAAGACCAGGTACGGCTCCTGGGTGATGCCGAAGATCGCCGGGATCGAGTCCAGCGCGAAGATCAGGTCGGTGGTGCCGATCGCGATCATCACGATGAGCATCGGGGTGAAAAGGCGCCGCCCGTGCTCGTGGGTGGTCATCCGCGCCCCGTCGTAGTCACGGGACAGCGGGAGCGCCTTGCGGCTCCACCGGATCAGCAGGTTCTCGCTGAACTCGTCCTCGTCCGGCTCGCCCTGCCGAGCCAGGTTCACCGCGGTGTAGATGAGGAACGCGCCGAAGATGTAGAACACCCAGGAGAACTGGGAGATCAGCGCCGCGCCGGCCGCGATGAAGCCACCCCGCATGATCAGCGCCAGGATGATGCCGACGAGCAGCACCTTCTGCTGGTACTGCCGGGGCACCCCGAACCGGGCCATGATGATCACGAAGACGAAGAGGTTGTCCACCGAGAGGCTGTACTCGGTGAGCCAGCCGGTGTAGAACTCGCCTGCGACGCGGCCACCCGCGGTCAGCCAGAGCACCACGCCGAAGATCAGCGCCAGGCCGACGTAGAAGCCCACCCACAGGCTGGACTCCCGGACGCTCGGCTCGTGCGGCCGCCGGCCGATGATGAACAGGTCGGCGAGCAGGACCGCGATCATCGCGATCAGCGTTACCGCCCACACCAATGCGGACACGTTCAAATCCATCCTCCGGCAGACACGCTGCGTCGGGCACACCGTACGCCGGGTGCGGTGCCGGGGTGCGTCGACGCTGACAGGGGTGACTGTCGGAGGTCTCTTCCGCCGGAGCCCGGGTGCCGGGTTCCGACCGGCGGAGCCGGGTCGGGCCACCGGGGGTGCCGGCGCTCTTCCGTGCTGACGACTCCGTCGCGGGGGAATACTCCCCTCCTCGGCCGCCATTGTTCACCATCGCACCCAGGTGGCGCATCTCCGGGGCGTCCGTCGATCTCTCGACGTGCTGTGGCTCACGTCCCGCAGGGCGTCCTAGGAGGCTAGCCGTCCTCTGGCGAGGCACGCCGGGACGTCACCCGGGACGCACCGGCGGCGGGCCGGCATGGCAGGCTGCCTGCATGGTTCTTGAGGTCGCGCTGATCGATGTCACGCCCGGACACGAGGACGAGTTCGCCGCCGCCTACGCGCAGGCGCGGCCGATCCTCGCCGGCGCCGAAGGCTGCCGCTCCGTGCGGATGACCCGGGGCGTGGAGTCGCCCACCCGGTTCGTGCTGCTCGTCGAGTGGGACTCGGTCGAGGCGCACGACGTGAACTTCCGCCAGACCGAACGGTTCGCGCAGTGGCGCGGGCTGATCGGCCCGCACTTCGCCGGTCCGCCGCTGGTCGAGCACTTCATCGACGTGCCGGCCTGAACTGTCGTACCCCTGCCGTAGCCTGCGCGCTGCGCGGCCACCGGTCCCGACGGGCATCGGGGGCGCCGGGCCCGGTGGTCGCGCCGCACCGACAGCGGGCCGTACGGGCTCACTCCAGCTCGTGCGGATCGCGCGGCCGGGGCACCGGCGCCGCGCCGAGCCGCCGGGCGACCAGCTCGGCGGAGGCGTCCGCCGGCAGTGCCGCGGCCAGCAGCCGCTCGATGACCCGCTCGTAGTGGGCCACGTCCGCCTCGGCGACCAGCCGCAGGTCGGTGGTGAGCGTCTCCACCAGCACGGTGCGCGGGTCGTCCGGGTCGGGGTAGGCGTAGTACGAGAACGGTGCCAGCGGGTGCGGTCCGTCGCCGCTCGACGCCGCGGACCGCAGCACCCGGACGGTGACACGGGGCCGTTCGGCGAGCGCGAGCAAGTGCCGCATCTGGTCGCGCCACACGTCGGCGGGCAGGCCGTCCGGGTCGCAGACGCGCTCGTCGACCAGCGCGGTGTAGTGCGGCGGGTCCGGCCGGATCAGCAGTTCCTGGCGTGCGGCTCGGGCGCGCACGTCGGCCTCCACGTCCACCTCGCCGGTCAGCGCCGCGCCGGCCGACACCCGCAATCGGGCGTACGCCGGGGTCTGGAGCAGGCCGGGCACGAGCACGCACTGGTACTCCACGATGCGCTCCGCGCCCGCCTCCAGCTCGGCGTACGCCCGCTGGCGCTCCCCCATCTCGCCGAGCGCCTTGGACCAGCCCCGGCCGGTGGCCGCGTCGCGGGCGATGACGATCAGCTCGTCGCGCTGCGGCGGCGGCACCGCGTAGACGTCGAGCAGGTCGAGCACGTCGGCCAGGTCGGGCCGGCTCTGCCCCAGCTCGATGCGGGACAGCTTCGACGTGGACGCCCAGCCCAGCCGGGTGCAGACCTGTTCGAGCGTGAGCGACTCGCGACGACGCAGCCGGCGCAGCTCCACACCGAGCCTCGCCCTCCGGACCACAGGACTTGCTGACAACGGCATGCACGCCTCCCGGGAGGGAGCGTACGCATCACCGTCACGCTCGGCAATACCTCGCCCACACAGCGCTACCGTGCGGGCGGCGCGCTCAGGGGCGGTACGTGCCGAACGACCAGACCAGCCCGGCCAGGTCGCGGGCCGCGTAGTCGCGGGAGCCGTAGTCGGTGTCGAACGGCGCCCGGACGATCTCCGCCCCGGCCACCCGGGCCCGCTCGTGGTGCGCGTCGACGTCGTCGAGCGCCACGTAGACGCGGTAGTCGTCGTCGGCCGGCCGGGACCGCGGCGCCGGCCCCGGGCCGAGCATCACCAGGTCGTCGCCGTACGCAAGCTCGGCGTGGCCGACCGTGCCGTCGGGGAGTTCGTGGGCCTCGCGCACGGTGAAGCCGAACGCGGAACAGAGGAAGTCGGCTGCGGCTCGCACGTCGGGATACCGCAGGACCGGATAGATGCTTCGCATGCCCGTCAGTCTGCCGCCGGAGCGGTCAGGCCGGATTGGACGAATGCGATCCGGGCCCGGTCAGCGCGGCCGGGGTGGCGCCGGCGAACTCGCGGAACTCCCGGATCAGGTGCGACTGGTCGTAGTAGCCCCACCGGGCGGCCCGCTCCGCCCACCCGGCGGCGTCCGGCACGGCGGCGTCCGCGGTGAGCAGCGTCCGGCCCAGGCTCGCGTACGCCCGCTCGAAGCGCAGCAGGCGGGCGACCGTCTTCGGCGGCAGGCCGAACTCCCGCCGGAACCGGACCGACAGGTGACGGCGGGACCAGCCCAGCTCGTCGGCGAGCGCGGCCACGCCGACCGCTCCCCCGCTGCCGTCCAGACGCCGCCAGGCAGCCAGCAGGTGCGGGTCCGGCGGCACTGTCGCCGCCAGCCGCGCGGCCACTGCCGCGTCGAGCCGGGCGAAGCGTTCCGGCCAGCCCGGCGTCTCGGCCAGCTCGTCGCGCAGCCGGGCCAGCCAGCCCGCCACCGCGTCGAGCGGCACCACCCGGTTGGTCAGCTCGGCCAGCGGCAGCCCGAGCAGGCGGCGGGCCGCCGGGGCGGTGAGCAGCACCTGCACCCCGGTGCCGGTCCCGGCCGTCCGGGTGGCACACCAGCCGTCGAACGGGCCGGCCAGGAAGGCGTTCGCGGCGGCCCCTCCCCGGCCGGGGGCACGCGGGTCGGTCACGTCGAGAGGGTCGCCCCAGCCGAGGATCAGCACCACGAACGCGCCCGCCACCTCCCGGCGTACCAGCGGAACGGGCGCGTCCTCGCGGTAGCCGAGGTAGCTGTCCACCCACCGGCGCAGCCGCGGGTCGGGCCGCCCGACGACGGCCTCGGTCAGCATCGCGCCGCCCCGGCCGTCGCGCCGGTCACCGGACCCCTGCGGCGTCCATCCCGCGCAGCTCCTTCTTGAGGTCGGCGACCTCGTCACGGATCCGCGCGGCCAGCTCGAACTGCAACTCCCGCGCGGCGGCGAGCATCTGGTCGTTGAGCTCCTGGATGAGGTTGGCCAGGTCGGCCCGGGCCATCCCCTCCCGCGACGGGGTGGCCGCGGCGCCCCGGCGGCTGCGGGTCTCCTTGACCGGCGCCTTGCCCCGGGACAGCTGCCGCACGGCACCGCCGACGTTGCTGTTCTCGGTGTCCTCCGCCTCGCGGTAGATGTCGTCGAGGATGTCGTGGATCTTCTTGCGCAGCGGCTCCGGCTTGATGCCGTTCGCCTCGTTGTGCGCGATCTGCTTGGCCCGGCGCCGGTTGGTCTCGTCGATCGCGCTCGCCATCGACGGGGTGATCTTGTCGGCGTACATGTGGACCTGGCCGGAGACGTTACGGGCCGCGCGGCCGATGGTCTGGATCAGCGACCGGCCGCTGCGCAGGAAGCCCTCCTTGTCGGCGTCGAGGATCGCCACCAGCGACACCTCGGGCAGGTCGAGACCCTCCCGGAGCAGGTTGATGCCGACGAGCACGTCGTAGTCGCCCTTGCGCAGCTCGCGCAGCAGCTCGACCCGGCGCAGCGTGTCGACCTCGGAGTGCAGGTAGCGCACCCGGATGCCGTTCTCCAGCAGGTAGTCGGAGAGATCCTCGGCCATCTTCTTGGTGAGCGTGGTGACGAGCACCCGCTCGTCCCGCTCGGTGCGCAGCTTGATCTCGTGCATGAGGTCGTCGATCTGGCCCTTCGTCGGCTTGAGAACCACCTCGGGGTCGATCAGGCCGGTGGGCCGGATCACCTGCTCGACGAACTCGCCCTGGGCCTGCTCCAGCTCCCACGGGCCGGGGGTGGCGGAGAGGTAGACCATCTGGCCCACCCGCTCCAGGAACTCGTCGAAGCGCAGCGGCCGGTTGTCGGCGGCGCTCGGCAGCCGGAAGCCGTGGTCGACCAGCATCCGCTTGCGGGAGGCGTCGCCCTCGTACATGCCGCCGATCTGCGGGATCGTCACGTGCGACTCGTCGACGACCGTCAGGAAGTCGTCGGGAAAGTAGTCGAGCAGGCAGTGCGGCGGGCTGCCCGGCAGCCGGCCGTCGATGTGCATGGAGTAGTTCTCGATGCCGGAGCAGAAGCCCACCTGGCGCATCATCTCGATGTCGTAGGTGGTGCGCATGCGCAGCCGCTGGGCCTCCAGCAGCTTGCCCTGCCGTTCCAGCTCGGCCAGCCGTTCGCCCAGCTCGGCCTCGATGTCGCGGATCGCCCGTTCCATCCGTTCCGGACCGGCGGCGTAGTGCGTGGCCGGGAAGATCATCAGGCTGTCGACCTCGCGGACCACGTCACCGGTCAGCGGGTTCAGGTAGTAGAGCTTCTCGATCTCGTCACCGAACAGCTCGATCCGGACCGCAAGCTCCTCGTACGCCGGGATGATCTCCAGCGTGTCGCCGCGGACCCGGAAGGTGCCGCGCTGGAAGGCCATGTCGTTGCGCGTGTACTGGATGTCGACCAGCCGGCGCAGCAGCTGGTCGCGGTCGAGCTCCTGCCCGACCTTGACCCGCACGGCCCGGTCGAGGTATTCCTCCGGGGTGCCCAGGCCGTAGATCGCCGAGACGGTGGCGACGACGATGACGTCCCGCCGGGTGAGCAGCGACATGGTGGCCGAGTGCCGCAGCCGCTCGACCTCCTCGTTGATCGAGGAGTCCTTCTCGATGTAGGTGTCGGTCTGCGGGATGTACGCCTCGGGCTGGTAGTAGTCGTAGTAGGAGACGAAGTATTCGACCGCGTTCTGCGGCAGCAGCTCGCCGAACTCCTTCGCCAGCTGGGCCGCGAGGGTCTTGTTGGGGGCGAGCACCAGGGTCGGCCGCTGGAGCCGCTCGACCAGCCACGCCGTGGTGGCGCTCTTGCCCGTGCCGGTCGCGCCGAGCAGCACCGTGTTGCGGTCGCCGCGCCGCACGCGACGCTCAAGCTCGTCGATGGCAGCCGGCTGGTCACCGGCCGGCTGGAACTCACTGACGACCTGGAAGCGGCCGTCGAGCCGGGGAATGTCGAGCGCCATGACACCAACCGTACGCCCGGGGTCCGACACTTCCGGCCACGACCACGGACCGTCCCTGATCGGCTTCGATATTCCCATTGTGTGGCTCATCTCACCGGTCTACCCTCGTACCGTAGGCCGCTCGCGGCGGCCGACCGGGCCGGTGATCGCCCCCTCGCGGGGCCGGTCGCCCCCGGCGCCAGGGCCGCAGCACCCGGGACGACCGGCGTGCGCGCCGACGGTGGTCGCGCGCAGCGCTGACCGGCCGCCGCGAGCGCCCCTGCTCGTCACCGAAACCCCGCTCTCGCGTTCTCCACTCGTGGGGACCTCTCCCGAGCGCCGGCCGCGACGCGAGCCCGACACCGGCACGCCCCCGCCCGCCGACGAGCCGGGCCGCCAGCGCGGCGCCAGCCGCCCCCACCGGCTCTCCGCGCGGGGCGACGGCGACCAGGCCGTACCCCGGGAACCGGGTCGCGGCCACCGGCGCGGCCGCACCAGCACACCGACCCGGCCCGCCACCGTGGCCGGCCGGCGCCGCCGGGCCGGCCTGTTCGACGGCCGCCGCCCCCCGCTCACCACCCGGCCGGACGGCGACCCGGAACTGGACGGCGCCGGCGACCCGCCGGACGGGCCGGACCGGCGCCGGATCGCCCTCGCCGCGCTCGTGGCCGCAGCCGCGCTCTCCGCCGCTACGCTCGTCGCCGCCCTGCCGTCCTGGGTGCCCGGCCGCACCGGCGACGCCCCGGCGACACGTGCCCTGACCGCCGCCGAGGCGGACCGGGTGGCCGCGCTGCGGGTCACCAACCTGCGCGACGTACGCGCCGGTGTCCGGGTCACAGTCGGCGCGGACGGTGCCCGTACCGAGTTGGTCGGCTGGGTCGACTGGGCCCGCCCCCTGGTCTACCTGGACGTCGGCGGCCCGGGTGCGGGCGACGACCGGGGCCTGGTGCAGGCCACCGCGTCCGCGCTGCTGGTACGGCCCGACCCGGGCGCGCTCCCCACCCCGGCCCGGCCGCCGCTGGTGCCGCCGGCGGACCGGTGGCGGATGCGTTCCCCGGCCGGCGGGCACGGCCTGGGCGCGGTACGCGACCTGCTGATCGGGCTCGGCGCCGACCGGGTCGATCCACCCGCCACCGACGGCCGGTGGCTACGCGGCGACCAGGTGGGCGGCGTCGCGGTGGACGTGCTCCAGGCGCCCCTCGCGCCGCCCGGTGACCCGCTGCCGACGCTGTGGGTGGACGCGGACGCCCGGCTGCACCGGCTCACCGGCCGGCTGGCCGACGGCACGCCCGTCACCGTGGACCTGACCCGCGCCGACCGGCCCACGCTGCACCCGGTGGACGCGCTCGGCGGCCGGCCCGGGCAGCCCCGGGCGCTCACCGACGACGAAGCCGCCCGGCTGGCCGCGCTACCCGCCCGGCTCCGGGCACTCGGCGGCGCGACGGTGACTGTGGCCGCTCCGCTCGGCCCGTCGGCGAACCTGCGGGCCACCGGCACGGTGAACTGGACGAGCCCGTCGGCGTACCTCGCGGTGATCGAGGAGGGCAGCGGCCGACGCACCCTGCGATGGGCCCGGCCGGGGCGGGTGGCCGAGGTGCAGCGTTCCCCCGACGGGCCCGCGACGCCACCCGCACCGGTGCCGGCCGCGCTGCTCGCGGCCCCCGCGCGGCCGCCCGGCGACGACCTCGACCGGCTGCTCGACGCGGCGCTGCGGACGGCCCGGCACGCGCCCGGCGGCACCGCCGTCCGGATCCGGGAGGACCGGCTGGACGACCGGGCCGTCGACGTGTTCGAACTGCCGGGCGGCCGCCGCCTGTGGCTGGACCGGGGTGGTCTGCCGCACCGGATGGAGCTGCGGGCCGGGTCCGGCGTGTGGATCGGGCTCGACCTCACGCCCGGTCGTGCGGCGGGCAGCGGCGGATCGTCGGCCTCGACGGCGCGCTGAGCCCGGCCCGCTCCCTACCGCCCGGTCAGGGCCGCCAGCCGGTCTGCGCGGCCCACTCCTCGGCGCGCAGGTGCTCCTCGTCGAACCAGGGATCGGTCACCGTGCCCCACGTGGCGTGCTCCGGCGCGGCCGCCGCCAGATCCCGCTTCACCTGGAGGTAGTCGGCCCGCCGTGCCGGGTCGGCGCGCAGGTGGTCGCGCATCAGCAGCGCGTACCGCCAGCCGGGCGAACCGGCCTCCCGCAGGTGCAGGCGCACCGGACGCGCCGGGTCCGCGCCGCCGTGCAGCCGCTTGGGCCAGCGCACCGGCTCCGGCTGCCGCGGCGCGTCCCACCACTCGCCCGGCAGCCGCGGGAAACCCGCCTCGGCCAGCCGCTGCGCGAGCGGCCCGTCCGCCTCGTCCAGCGAGGGCACCGTCACCTGAATGTCGATCACGTCCGGCGCGGCGAGCCCCGGCACGGCGGTGGAGCCGACGTGGTCGACCCGGATGTCACCGCCTGCGGCGTGGCGGATCCGGGCGGCCAGCCGGGCGTACTGCTCGGGCCAGGTCGGGTCCGGCCCGGGCGCGGCCGGGTCGGGTGGGACGGGTGGGACGGCACGGCGTTCGCGGACGTTGCGCTCGTAGGGCAGCAGACGGTCCCGCCAGAGGGTGTCCACGGCGGCGTGCAGATCGGTGAGCGTGCCGTCGTTCGTCAGCAGCACGTCGGCGACCGCACGGCGGGTCGCGTCGTCGGCCTGCGCGGCGATGCGCCGCTGCGCCTCCGCCGGGGCCATCCCCCGGTCGCGGGTCAGCCGGGCCATCCGGGTCGGCACGGCCGTCTGCACCACGACCACCAGGTGGTACGTCGGCGCGAGTCCCACCTCGACCAGCAGCGGTACGTCGTTGACGACGATCGCGTCGGCAGGGGCGGCGGCGACCAGTTCGGCGCTGCGCGCGCGTACCCGGGGGTGGGTGATCCCTTCGAGCGTGCGGCGGGCCGCCTCGTCGCCGAAGACCAGCGCGCCGAGGGCGGCCCGGTCCAGCGCCCCGTCGGCGTCCAGAACCTTTTCGGAGAAGGCGGCGACCACCTCGGCCAGCCCGTCGGTGCCGGGCGCGACGATCTCGCGGGCGATGCGGTCCGAGTCGACGATCACCGCGCCCAGCGTGGCGAGGCGGCTCGCCACCGCGCTCTTGCCCGATCCGATTCCGCCGGTCAGCCCCACCTTCAGCACCCGGACAGTCAACCGGATCCGGTGTCCGCGTGCCAAACCCGCCCGGCGTACGACGCGGGCCCCGCCCCCGGCGCTCCGCTGGTGCGGAACGCGGGGACGGGGCCCGTCGTCAGAGGCAGTCGCCGGTCCGTCCGGTGGGACGAACAGGCGTCAGCGTCCGGTCACTTGCCGCCGGCGAGCTTCTCCCGCAGCGCGGCGAGCGCCTCGTCGGTCGCGAGCGTACCGGCCGGCTCCTCGGCCTGACGGCTCGGGGCCGAGGTCGAGGTGGTGGTGCCGCTGGTGACCGGCGGAGCCGGGTTGGCAGCGGCCTCGGCGTCGGCGGCGCGGGAGGTCTGCACCTGCTTGGTGTGGGCCTCCCAGCGCTGACGCGCCTCGGCGTACTGCTGCTCCCAGGTCTCGCGCTGCTTGTCGTAGCCCTCGAGCCACTCGCCCGTCTCCGGGTCGAAGCCCTCCGGGTAGATGTAGTTGCCCTGGTCGTCGTAGGTCGCGGCCATGCCGTAGAGGGTCGGGTCGAAGTGCTCCTCGCCCTCGACGAAGCCCTCGTTGGCCTGCTTGAGCGACAGCGAGATCCGGCGGCGCTCCAGGTCGATGTCGATGACCTTGACCATGACCTCGGAGCCGACCTGCACGACCTGCTCCGGGATCTCCACGTGGCGCTCGGCCAGCTCGGAGATGTGGACCAGGCCCTCGATGCCGTCGTCCACGCGGACGAACGCACCGAACGGCACCAGCTTGGTGACCTTACCCGGCACGATCTGCTGGATCGCGTGGGTGCGGGCGAACTGACGCCACGGGTCCTCCTGCGTCGCCTTCAGCGACAGCGAGACCCGCTCGCGGTCCAGGTCGACGTCCAGGACCTCGACCTCGACCTCCTGGCCCACCTCGACGACCTCGGACGGGTGGTCGATGTGCTTCCAGGACAGCTCGGAGACGTGCACGAGGCCGTCCACGCCGCCCAGGTCGACGAACGCGCCGAAGTTGACGATCGAGGAGACGACGCCCTTGCGGACCTGCCCCTTCTGGAGCTTGTTGAGGAACTCGGTGCGCACCTCGGACTGCGTCTGCTCCAGCCAGGCACGGCGGGACAGGACCACGTTGTTGCGGTTCTTGTCCAGCTCGATGATCTTGGCTTCGAGTTCGCGGCCGACGTACGGCTGCAGGTCACGCACACGCCGCATCTCGACGAGCGACGCGGGCAGGAAGCCGCGCAGGCCGATGTCGAGGATGAGACCACCCTTGACGACCTCGATGACCGAGCCGCGGACGACGCCGTCCTCGTCCTTGATCTTCTCGATCGTGCCCCAGGCCCGCTCGTACTGCGCCCGCTTCTTGGAGAGGATCAGCCGACCCTCCTTGTCCTCCTTCTGGAGGACGAGGGCCTCGATGTGGTCACCCACCGAAACGACCTCGGCCGGGTCCACGTCGTGCTTGATCGACAACTCCCGAGAGGGGATGACACCCTCGGTCTTGTAGCCGATGTCGAGCAGGACCTCGTCCCGATCGACCTTGACGACGGTGCCTTCGACAATGTCGCCGTCGTTGAAGTACTTGATGGTCTCGTCGATCGCGGCGAGGAAAGCTTCCTCAGAGCCGAGGTCGTCGTGGGTGACCTTGTTGGCGCTCGAGGTGGCCTCGATGCTGCTCGTCATGTGGGCGGTTGCTCCGGTCGGATGGGTTGTCACAGCGGGCATGGGTGTCGCGGTGACTCTGCCGCGCCAACGGATCCGTCGCCGGGCACACCGAACGATCGACGCGAGAAGATCATTAGTGGCTCCGGTGACCGCGCACCTGCTCCCTGCCGAGGCACACGATCCGCGAGCGCATCGTCTAGCCTACCCGCTGCATTACCACAGCGTGCAAGCCCTCCCGGGTCCGTGCGAACTCATCCGCTGCGAAAGCGGAGATTTCGCGCGGTAAGGGGCCACAGCTGTCTCGTCCGTCACATCCGTCCCAACCGCCACCCCAACCGACCGGCCGGACGCCGCCGGACCTAGCGTGGACGGGTGGACGACGACAGGGTGACCCGCCGACGGGTCGACGCCGGGGAGATCCGCCGCGCGAACCGCGGATGGTGGGACACCGACGCCGACGCGTACCAGGCCGAGCACGGCGCGTTCCTCGGCGACGCCGACTTCGTCTGGTGCCCGGAGGGGCTGCGCGAGGCCGACGCCCGGCTGCTCGGCGACGTCGCCGGGCGGCGGATCCTCGAACTCGGCGCCGGGGCGGCCGCCGCCGCCCGCTGGCTCGCCGCCCAG